>CALJBY010000029.1 GCA_938024025.1 uncultured bacterium | reverse complement strand
ATCATTCACTATCTCTACGTCTGTCCACTTAATATCCCGGCCCCACCCTACACCGAGCGCTTTGAGCACACTTTCTTTGGCGGCAAATCGTGCAGCAAAATGCTGGTACTTGTTTTTCTTTTTAGTGCAGTAGGTAATCTCCTGCTCAGTATAGATCCTGGTAAGAAACTGTTCGTGTTCCTTGGCCATGTGTTCGATTCTGCTCACCTCAACAATGTCTATGCCGATACCCATGGAGACCCTATGCCGTTCCCTTCTCCTTTAACAGATTTTTAGTGATATTCACAAAAGTCTGTACGGTAAAGAGGGTTGCAATATCATCTGCCCTGAAACCCTCGGTTATCCTTGCGGGATCCAACTCAGGCATGGATGTTTTCAATTTTTCTATGCCGAGGGGGGTTAACACACCATCTACTACGAGATCTTCTTCTGTGAGGTTTTCTCCCTCAGCAGACAGGGCATCGGCCTGGATACCACCCCGTGGGATCTTTATGCCGAATTCCTTTTCCAGCCTGAAGACGATATCAAGCAGGTCCAGGGACTCAGCGCCCAAATCATCGAACAGTAAGGCATTAGGGGTTACCTCATCATCGTCGATCCCCAGGGCCTCAACAACACTCTCTTTAACCTTTTCATAAATTGCATTTTCGTCCATAACATTCACCTCTTTTTTTAATTCGTTATCCTTTAAAACCTCCGTCTACTCGAATGACTTCCCCGGTAATGTAGGATGAATCATCCGATGCCAGGAATGCCACTACCTTTGCTATTTCTTCCGGTTGTCCTAACCGCTTTAATGCCACAGAATTGAGAATGATGTCTTGTGCCCGCCTGATGACTTCACTGCTCATTTCAGTCTCAACCACCCCCGGGGCAACCGCGTTCACGGTAACCTTTTTGCGGGCCAGCTCCATGGCGACCGAACGGGTAAAGGCATTGACAGCACCTTTGGAAGCCGCGTAGTTAGACTGTCCACGGCCGCCCCGCTCTCCGGCAACAGAAGACATGTTAATAATTCTGCCGCTCTTTTGCATCATCATATACTTTGCCACCGATTTGGTGCAGTTAAAGAGTCCACCCAGATTGGTAGCGATTACCCTGTCCCAGTCTTCCCGCTCCATGGAAATAAGCAGTTCATCCCGGGTTACTCCTGCATTGTTAACCAGTATGTCTATTCTCCCGAACTGTTCATAGATGGCGTCTACCATCTTTTCGACTTCTTCCAGGTGTGAGACATCGGCCTTCATTGATAAGGCCTTACCTCCTCCTGATGTGATGGCCCCAACCACTTCCTCTGCCTTATCGGTACTGGTAGCGTAATTTACCACTACCTGCGCACCATCTGCTGCCAGCTGCAGTGCAATAGCCTTTCCGAGTCCCCGTGACCCACCTGTTACCAGTGCAATCTTTTCTTTCAATTTCATATTTGTTACCTCACCTTACGCTCAAGTGTTCCCAAAACACACCACAGAGGACACAGAGAATTTACTAACTATCAAAAACTTCGATGTTTTTGTTTTCTCCCTCTGTGCTCTCTGTGGTTCCATGTTTTCGAAGCTTTTGCATGTTTCTTGGTTAATGTGCATTGTTCAGGGCTTTTTTTGTTCGGCCGTACTGTTCCTGGCTGATCCCCCTGTCAAAGCTTATGAACTGGTCAAAGATAAAGCCGTGTTTTTCGCTCAATCGTCCAATCTCCCTGACTCTATCTAGGGGCAATTCTCTTCCCAGGGAGAAACTTTCCGGACGTCCCTCCATGGCGAGCGTAATGGTTTCACCCAAACAGGAAG
This sequence comes from uncultured bacterium, assembly GCA_938024025.1. Classification (GTDB taxonomy): domain Bacteria; phylum Desulfobacterota; class WTBG01; order WTBG01; family WTBG01; genus CALJBY01. The sequence goes on along the minus strand of CALJBY010000029.1, from coordinate 10,007 downwards.
GAAGGTAGTAGGGCCCAACCCCTGAGTAATTCAAAAAGTGTTGTTCACGAAACTGCCATGTCCACGCAGGGAGAGTGAGAAAAGAGAAAAAGGGAAGCGAAATAGAATGGTAGTTAAACAATGTTGTCCGGGGCAGGCTCACCGTCCCGGCATCAATGATGAGTACATCTTTGCGCTTCTCTTTTTTATTTATGACATCCCGCGGCTGTGCGATATCAAAAACGATGGAGCCGGGTTGAAGCATGTCAGGATCGATAAGATTTCCGCTGGAGGTGGCGCTAAAAATAATTTTTCCCTTGCTGAGCGCATCCGGCAGGTCGCTGCTAATCTCCACCTTCTTTCTCGTCGCTTCATCAAGATCTGCCATGAAACGCTTTAAAAACGGGGTTGTTCTCCTGCTTACCAGTACCAGTGAAACACCTTCTTCCAACAGTGCCCGGGTTATGGCCAGGGCAATGCTTCCAGGAAAGCCTACAATTACTATTTTCTGCCGATGAATGTCAATCTCTAATTTCTTGACCATTTCCTGGAATGCCTTGAGTGATGAGTAGACCGTAAGGGAGTTTCCCGTCGTAACCGGCACCGGTGACTGTGCATTCGTTTCCCTTCCCCTGGAGCCGATAACTGCCGTCATGGCGCCCAGGCCAACGATTTCAGCACCCCACTCCTTTGCCTGGGAGCAAGCCTCAACTACCAGTTCTACCGCCCGTTCCTGGTTTTCCAGCAGCTGTTCAGGGGTAAGAAAGACACAGAAAACCCTTCCACTGCACCGCGTCTTTTGGGCAGAGAGGACCTTGCGATAGGTGAAAATGTCTTTTATTAAGCCTGCCTCAAGTGACTTTTTCTCTATCGCTTTATTGGATTTGAACGGGATTAACGATACGTCGTGTCGGAGTAAAAAAATCTTTCTCAGTTCACTCGTCCACCGGGCATGTGCAATAAATCCAAACTTCATAGTGTGTAAGCAGCGGTTAGGGTTAAGAGAGTTCTTTAAGTACGAGACAGGTGCACTGCCCTCCCAGTCCTTGATTAATTGAAAGGGCTGTATGTATGGTATGTTCCCGTGCCTGATTGGGAACGTAATCGAGATCGCACTCAGGGTCGGGAGAGGTATGGTTGATCGTAGGGGGAATGATGTTTTCCTTGATGGCCAGTGCACAAATAATCGGTTCCACTCCACCTGCGCCCGTTCCTAAATGGCCTGTCATTGATTTCGTTGAGCTTACCGGTATTTCGTACGCATGGGATCCAAAAACATTTTTCAGGGCATGGGTTTCTGCCCTATCGCTCAGTGTAGTGCCGATCCCATCCGCATTGATGTAGTTAATTGCTGCAGGATCTATTTTGGCATCCCGCAAACTCTTTTGCAAGGCGGTACTAATGCCCTGACCGGTGGGCGAGGGCTGGTAAAGATGATGTGCACTGGATGAGCTGGCATAACCGACAAGTTCAGCATAAACGGGTGCACCTCTTTTTTGCGCATGGGACAGTTCTTCAATTACCACCATACCTGCCCCTTCGCTTAAGACCATACCATCTCTTTCTCCATCAAAGGGACGACAGGCCTCGGTTGGCTTAGGGTTTTGGGAGAGGAGGTCCAGCTTATTGAAACCGAACAATGTTGCCGGGAGCAGGAGAGAATCATAGCCCCCTGCAATGGCAATATCAGTGGTGCCCCTTCTGATGGCACGTGCTGCATCACCTATGGCCTGTGAACCGCCGGTAAAGGAGGCAATAATATTATCGTTTTCCCCCTGTATATTATTCAAGAGTGATATGTAGTAAAAGGCATTGTTGGGAAGGGTTTTTAAGAGGAAGAGGGGATAGGTGCGGGCAATGCCGTCTGCACCGAACTTAACCGGATCAAACTTTTTCTTTTCCTCCGACCAGGATTTTACCAAAGGCTCTACTAATTCGGGGAAACCGGGTCCCTCTTCGAACCCCCCGCCGCCAGAGCCGATGAATGCACCGTATCGGGCCGGATCCATTTCTTCGGTTTTCACTCCTGCGTCCTGTACTGCTAATTGGGCAGCAGCGATGGCTAAATGAACCATGGGTTGAGTGAGTTTCACGGCTTTCCGGTCTTTGATAAAATCTTTGGCCTTGAAGTCGGTTGCTTCCCCCGCTATGGTGACATGTAAATCAGCGCTATCAAAACGGGTGAGTGTCTTTATCCCCGATTGTCCTGCAATGAGCTTCTTCCAGTTTTCCTCTTTTCCGGTCCCGAGAGGAGAAACTATCCCTACGCCCGTTATGACTGCCCTTCTTGCCATGGCTTTTACATCCTTTTTACTAAAGTATCTTTGTGTAATTTGTTGTTTGAAAATTCGATTGGGAGGCTGGCAAGCTTGCCAGCTTGTAAGCCGGAAAAATGCTTTAAAGCTTCCTTATAAGTAGTGCGGCATGTTCTCCACTCAGTCCGAGGGTCAGAGAAAGTACCGTGTTTATCTCCCGTGATCTGCTGTGGTTCGGGGTATAGTCAAGGTCACAGCGCGGGTCGGGGTGCTGATAATTAATCGTGGGAGGAACGATACCGTCCCGCATGGCTAACACTCCTGCGATCAGGTCTGCAGGGCCGGAGGCACAGAGTAGATGCCCCATAGTAGCTTTGGTTGAACTGATAGAAAGGTGATAGGCATGATCACCGAAGACCCTTTTAATGGCTTCTGTTTCAACCCAATCCGATAGGGGAGTGGCATTTCCTTCTGCGTTTACATAATCAATGTCCTGGGGGTCTACCTCAGCCTGCTTGATCGTTTCCTCCAAACATGAGGCAACTCCCTCCAAGCTTATTGTTCCGGCAGGTGTTTCAGGGGAAGGGACAGCTTCCTGTAGGGTAGAAGAATAACCGATCAGTTCTCCGTAGATACGGGCATTTCTTCCTTGAGCATGTGAAAGCTCCTCTAACATGACAACCGCAGCCCCTTCTCCTACAACCATCCCGTTTCTCTTCTCATCAAAGGGACGACATGCAGCACGCGGATTATGCTTCTCACGGGAGAGTAAATCGGAAGCGTCCAGTGAAAAGAGATAGGATGGATTAAGACTGCTGCAACCTCCTGCAACAAAAAGATCGGCTTCCCCGTGTTTAATGGATTTAAAGGCTTCTCCCACCGCCTGCGCCCCCGAAGCGGTAAGGGAGCAAAAAGATATGTTAGGGCCCTGGAGGTTGTGCACAATCGCACTGTTGCACAGACTCATGTTAGGTAGTATGGTGAGGGGCCAGAGGGGATTTACGGTATCCTTTTCTTCTAATGCTTCAAGGAAAGTATATGCTTCTTGAAAAGTGTACTGTATACCAAAGGCACCGAAGGCAATACCTATTGCAGAAGGTTCAATCTCTTCCCGGTTTAGGTGTGCATCTTCCAGAGCTAACCCGGTTGCTGCAACGGCTAGTTGTGCGTCTCTATTCATCAGTTTAATGTATTTTTTTTTAGTTGGGAGGCACGCTGCATTGAAATGGGACAACTCACCTGCTATCTTAACTTTCCAGGATGAGCAGTCTAAGGAGGAGATAAAATCAATGCCGGATATGCCGTTAATGAGGGAGTTCCAATTGTCGTTTAGGGTAGGTCCAAGTGGGGAAATGAGCCCCAGACCGGTTATCACAACGCGTCGGGATCTAGGCGTCATAATATCGTTCAACTACCAAACTGGCATTCTGACCACCAAAGGCAAAGGAGTTTGATAAAACAGCGTCTACTTGATGCTTTCTCGGTTCATTAGGAACGTAATCAAGATCACAGTCAGGATCGGGTATCTCATAGTTGATCGTGGGAGGAATGAGACTTTTTTGAATGGTCATCGCACTTACAATCAGCTCAATGGTTCCTGCGCTGGCAATCAAATGTCCCAGCATGGACTTGTTGGAACTGATGGGTGTACCGTAAGCAGCTTCGCCGAACACTTTTTTAATGGCCTGGGTTTCACTGCGGTCATTAACCAGTGTTGATGTGCCATGGGCATTGATATAGTCAATGTCCTCCGGATCAAGACCTGCATCCTGCAAGGCTGACCTCATGGATTGATCCGCACCTCTTCCGTCGGGAGGCGAGTCAGTAATTCTGTAAGCGTTGGAGGATGTACCGAAACCGGTTATCTCTGCAAGGATGTTTGCTCCGCGTGCCTGGGCATGTGACAGCTCCTCCATGATGAGAATGCCGGCACCTTCACCCAGCACAAAACCGTCTCTTTTGAGATCGAACGGTTTACTTGCCCCTTCGGGGTTGTCATTGCTTTTGGAGAGGGCACCTAACAAACCAAATCCGGCCACAGAAAATTCAGTTATGATTGAATCAGAACCTCCCGTGATCATGATGTCCGCATCACCATACTCGATCATCCTCATAGCTTTTCCTATGGCCTGTGCGCTTGAGGCACAAGCAGTAGAAGAAGTGCTTACCGGTCCCTGTATATTATAGAGAATGGAAAGGATGTTTGCTGTGGTACTGGCACATCTCCTCAGTGCCCAGATTCGAGCTAAATGGTAAGAATCATTAAAATATGATAAATCTCGATTGTGCAGTGACTGTAAAAGATTGTCCTCTCTAAAGGCATTGCTGAAATCAGAAAGTTTGCTGGTTTCCTCATTACCGCCTAAAGAAACGCCGAACATGGTAGGGTCGAGTGTTTCTAAAAGAAGTCCTGCATTTTCTATGGCCTCCTGGGTTGCAGCAAGTGAGAATTTGGTTGATCTGCTGGCAAACGGCTCCATTTCTTCAGGAAGATAAAGCGAGGATTCATCAAAATCTTTCACCTCAGCTGCAATTTTTACCGGGAAAGAAGATGCGTCAAAGAGGGAAATGTGCCCAATAGCAGATTGAGCTTTCATTAAGTTTTGCCAGGTACTTTGCAAGGTTACCCCCAGGGGTGTTACTGCTCCCATTCCTGTTATAACAACTCTTCTACTCATAGTAAAATATCCTAATATAAAGGTTTAGTGGAGTTGGTGCATCTAGTCACGAATCTCTATTTTGCAAAGCAAGTGCCATAATAAAAATTTATACCTAAAATATCTCATGAAGAGAAAAAAATTATTTTTTACGAATAGTTACCAATAATAAAACTTTGTGTGTATGATAAATACTTTGCATTCCTTGATAAAATAGACTAGTATAGGTGGCTAGATTCAGCCACCTATACTCGAGTCCGGTGGTTACATAGAGCCATTAATGAGGACTTGGTACTAACTGTGCTGAGGGTCCCGGCCCTGGTATCCGACCGGGCAGGGACCAGGCAGGCGGACATAGTGTCTCCTAATTTATTGATTTTTAAATGTTTAGCAATGAGTAATCGTTCCGTATAGTTCCCGTGATGTAATATGATGCAGTTGGCAAGTACAGCATTTGCAAGAATTTATTTAGTTATTCACTTCCCTTTGTAGCATAAGGATATGCGATACAAACTATTATTGCTCATCATTACATCTCTGCTCATCCCTCCCTGGAATGCCTTTTCCTCATCAGAAGTCATTATCATCAAAAGCAGTGAAATCATTCCCTACCAAAAGGCTATAGAAGGTTTTAAACAAGGCTTTCCTGACGGATCTTATACAGAGTATTCTGTTGAAGAAGACTACAGCGATACGGGGAAAGCGATTGTGGCCCGCGCTGTAAAAAAGGGTGGTGACCTTATTGTTGCTGTGGGACCCCAGGCAGCCTATCTGATGAATACCGATTCAAGTTCTATTCCAAAAGTTTTTACCATGGGGCTCGACCCGGAAAAATTTCTGGGTAACGAAGGGTTATATCCCGGTGTCAGCTTAAACATACCCCTTGGTTTCCAACTTGAGCAGATACAATCAGGCTTCCCGGCTAGAAAGAGGGTAGGTGTATTTTACACGCAAGAACAGAATCAAAAGACAATTGATGCCATCTTACCGCGCGCCCGTGGTCTCGGTCTGTCCGTGATGGGTATACCCGTTGTATCACCAAAAGAGATTCCTGAGCTCCTCAAATCCCTTCAGTCCGCTATAGATATCCTGTGGATCATTCCTGACAGGACTATTGGTTCGGAAAAGATTCTTAAATATCTTTTGAAAAGTGTGCTCATAAAAAATATTCCGGTGGTTGGATTTAATGAGTGGTTTGCCGAGAATGGGGCAATCCTCTCTTTCTCTCTAGACTACGGGGCTATTGGCAGGCAGACCGGTGAGCTGGCGCAGCAGCTCTTACAACCCGGGAACCCGCCCATTACTAATGTTCAGGAACCCCGGCAGGTGAGGACCATAATTAACCTGAAAGTTGCTCAAAAACTTTCAGTAACTGTTGCAGAGGAACTCATGGTGCAAGCCAGCGAGGTTATCAAGTGAGAAAAGAAAGTCTTAACACCAAAATTTTGATTCTCACCACTTCACTCTTTGTTGTGTGTTCCTTGATCTATGGGATTTTCTTCTCCTATCAATCCAAGTCTGCGCTTATGGATGAGTTTATCATCCGGGGGAATTCCCTGTTAAAAAACCTGGCGCTCAATGCTGAGGTAGAAATCTTAATTGAAAACAGGGAAGCACTTAATTCCCTTGCGGAAAACCTTCTTCAGGAAAAGGATGTCCGGAGTGTTACAATCATTGGGGATAATGAGCAGGTGCTGGTGGATATCGCCAAACCGGGTCAATTAAGGAACGAGTATAAAGAAACCATGTCAATGTATGTTGCAAAGGGGAGTGATCAAAACATATCTGATCGTTTTACCCTCTCCTTAAGGGAAAGAAATAGTGGTCAACCCGGAAGAGACAGGGAAGAGATGATCGGTTATATAGAGGCTGTCTTTTCTAAAAAAGGTATTTTTGATACTATCGACGCCATGCGGCGGAGCATGTTTCTGGCAGCTTTAGTAGCAACCCTTATAGGCTGTATCATAGCGCTCTACTATTCCCGCTCTATTGTAAAACCGGTAAGAAGGTTGGCCTCAGCTACTACGCGCATCGCCCGGGGAGATTGGGAAACCAAACTGCCCATTGGCAGCATGGATGAGGTAGGGCAATTAACCGACTCGTTCAATAAAATGTCCGAGTCCCTCATAGAGAAGAGGAAAGAACTCGAGGCAACCTATAGAGAGCTCTCTAAGCAGGAGCGGATGGCTGAGATAGGAAATTTTTCCATGATGATCGCCCATGAGCTCAAGAATCCCCTGGGTATCATTAAAGGGGCTATTGATATTATCGCGAAGGAAGGGGTGAAGGCTGAAGTCAGCAGAACCATGATGGGATACATTCAGGATGAAGTTAAACGGCTTAATCGACTGGTTGAGGATTTCCTGTCGTTTGCACGCCCGAATCCGGCCCACAAGAGTTTTGTCGATATTAACCATGTAATGAACAAGATCGTCAATCTCATACCACTCCCTGAATTTAAGGAAAAAGAAATTACCCTCACTGTCCAACTGGCAGAAGATATTGCCGAAGTCAACGTTGATGAACACCAAATCTATCAGGCGATCGTTAATATCTTCAATAATGCCATCCAGGCCATTCCTCAGGAGGGAGAGATAACCGTCAAGACCGAAAGCAGACCAAACGGCATTCTCATTACTATTATGGATACGGGGATTGGTATTGGTGATGAAGAAAAGGAAAAAGTTTTTGAGCCCTTCTTTACGAAAAAACAAAGCGGTACCGGATTGGGGCTCGCGGTGGTTCGGAAGATTATTGATAACCACAAGGGGGAGATAACCATTACTGCTCGAGAAGGTGGAGGCACTATCTTTTCAGTGGGGCTTCCCATAAACGGGTAATCTAAAAAGTCCTCATGCACGAGGTAAACAGTACGGTTGAGGTATACCATGGATAGGATTTTAGTTGTAGATGATGAAAAAAGAATGAGGCATATCCTTCAATTGATACTCGAAAAAGAGGGGTTTATAGCGGAACAGGCTGAAAACGGTAAGGTCGCCCTGGCTATGCTGCAGGAAAAACAGTTCGACATGGTTATTACCGACTTGAAGATGCCTGAACTGGATGGTCTCTCCTTACTTGAAGAAGCTAAGAAGCTTGATGCCGATATGCCCGTCGTGGTGATCACTGCTTACGGTACCATAGAGAATGCGGTTGAAGCGATGCAAAAAGGAGCTATTGACTATATCACTAAGCCTTTTGAGGGGGAGAAGATCATTCTCACGGTTAAACGGTGTATACAGTTCTCAAAGCTCACCGGAGAGATTAAGGTGTTAAAAGAGGAGCTGATGCGACGTTTTGACTTCTCCGGTATTCTAGCGCATTCCAAAGAAATGCTCGAGATCTTACATCAAGCCTCTCTGGTTGCCAAGGCCCCTGATAGCACGGTACTTATTCAGGGAGAGAGCGGTACAGGAAAGGAGCTCTTAGCCCGGGCTATCCACTATAACAGTGTACGGAGTGAACATCGGTTTGTAGCTATCAATTGCGCAGCCATACCTTCTGAACTTATCGAAAGTGAGTTGTTTGGCTATGAAAAGGGTGCTTTCACGGGAGCCCACAAGAGAAAGGAGGGAAAGTTTGAGCAGGCCCATGGCGGAACTCTCCTCCTGGATGAAATTGGTGACCTCAGCCTGGAGGCCCAGGCTAAGGTCTTAAGAATACTGGAACAGAAAGAGTTCGAACGACTGGGAGGAAACGAATCCCTCAAGGCCGATGTGCGTGTGATCGGTGCAACCAATAAAGATCTCGACACGCTGTCTGAAGAAAATGCGTTTCGCAAAGACCTGCTCTTTCGCATTAAAGTCTTTCCCCTCTATATACCACCCTTAAAAAGAAGGCGTGAGGACATCATCCCCTTGGCAGAACATTTCCTCGGTGAATTTTCCCAGGCTATGGGAAAGCCCCATCCAGGCCTTACCGAGCCGGCCAAAGTATTCCTGCGCAAACAGGCATGGCCGGGCAACGTAAGAGAACTGGAAAATAGTATCGAGAGAGCTGTCATTCACTCTCCCGATGGGAATATTGATGTTTCACACCTTACCTTACCGTCCTTTGGTGAAAAAGAGACACGTGAAGTGGATGTGGATTATATTCTACCCGCGGAAGGCATTGATTTGGAAGAACTTGAAAGAAGTGTTGTCCAACAGGCCTTAGAAGCTGCTGATAACAATCAGAGCAAGGCTGCCCAACTCCTGGGTCTCACCAGAGGAAAATTCCGCGTCTTATTAAAAAACATCAAGAAAGAGGGTCCCGATGAAGAATAGCTGTAGGTATACCCTGGTTGTCTATTTTCTTCTGTGCGTTCTCTTTACCCCGGCAGTGCTCTCAGCACAGGAAAAAGAGGAGGAGAAAGTGCACGAGCAGGGGGCAGAAAGCATTGAAGATATTTTTCAGGACACCAAGGTCATGTTTGTAGGAGAAGACCTCTACACTGTTTCCATTGCTTCACGGCGTGAAGAGCCTATACGGCGAGCACCTGCCGCGGTCACCATTATTGGGGGGGAAGAGCTTAAGCGGTACATCACCCTGAAAGATGCGCTTGACAGTGTGCCCGGGTTTTTTTCAGATCGAAGTGAGATCAAAAACAGGATTTACCTCCGGGGCATGCCGGATTCTTTTCTGGTGATGATGGACGGTGTTCCCTTCTCCAATGAAACCTCCACCAGAGACTATCCCCGGGAATGGGACTTATCCCTCAACTACATAGAGAAGATTGAGATCGTGAGGGGGCCCGGATCTGCCCTCTGGGGAGCTGACGCCTTTTCGGGTGTTGTAAATCTGGTGACCAAAAAGGGAAAAGATGTTCAGGGGACTATTGTCGGTGTTGAGGCCGGCACCTTTGATACCCAGCGCTATAAACTGCTCACCGGCTACAATAAACGTGACGTAGATGTCCTGTTATCGGCGAACTATGCGACGACCAAGGGGTTCCAGCATAACCTCCCAGGACTCAATGACAGGAAACGGGATCATGGTACAGATTTTTACGGCAAACTGCGCTTTAAGGAAGACCTGGAAATTTCAGGAAGATACACCAGATACAGAAATCATACCCAGTTTGAAGTAGGTCCTCTGCGGGCATATCTTGCCGCCCTTTTGTCGCCTGGACTTAGGG
>CALJBY010000028.1 GCA_938024025.1 uncultured bacterium | reverse complement strand
TGCCTATCATTGCTTACCTTTAACGGTACAACTTTTCCCTGGTCAGTTTTCTTCGTACTAACGGAACTTTTATCCAGCGTTGGCAGATCGTCTGAAATCTTCATCTTCACCCTTTTTTAACCTTCCTTGCATCTATAGATGAATTATATCATATCTCCCGGGGAAAGCAAAGGGAAATGTGCTCTGCTTTTCCACTATCTAGCCTGGGCTTAAAATATGTATTGACAATTATTCTTCCATCGTATAATGCTTATCGCACGTTAATCAATTGAGCGCTTATAAGGAAAGATGGTGAAATTCCATCACTGCCCCGCAGCTGTGAGTGGGTACGAAATTTCCCCGGAGACCACTGTCCTGCAAGGATGGGAAGGGGGGAAAAAGTAGGAAGATCCACGAGTCAGAAAACCTTACCAGTAGCTTCAACTTCTTCCGAGGGGGAGGGTGGCTGGGTCTTAATGTGCCACTACAACCCCATTTCCATAAGGAATCTGGGGTTTTTTACGAGATAGCTACACGAGAGCACGAGTACATGCCTTTTCCTTCACCTATTTTTGTTCTGGGAATTAACCACCAAACGGCACCTGTTGCAGTCAGGGAACAGCTCTCTTTTTCTGATGTGCAGCTGAGAGAAGCCCTGAACCGCCTTACCTGCTGTGATGGTATTGCCGGGGGAGTTATTCTCTCCACCTGCAATAGATCAGAGATTTACGTGAGCAGCCATTCATCCCATGTGACCCATCAGCGCTTAAAGCAGTTTCTCTCTGATGTTCAAAAGGTTGATCTCAACGACCTCTCACCTTACATGTACTCTTTTGAAAACAGGGATGTAATTAAACATCTCTACCGGGTATCCTCAGGACTCGACTCACAGCTGCTGGGAGAAAATGAAATCCTCGGGCAGGTAAAACGTGCCTTTGGTGAAGCAAAGGCCGTTAACGCCAGTGATGTTACCCTCCAAAAGCTCTTCGATGGGGCCATTAAAATGGGAAAAAAGGTAAGGCGGGAAACAAACATAAATCATGGTAGCACTTCTTTGAGCAGTATGGCTATCAAGCTGGCAGAAAAGGAGGTGTCCCTCCAGGATAAAACCATTCTCCTCGTCGGTGTCAATAAAATCAATGAGCAGATCGCAGGCTATCTCTATGAGCGAAACATCCATACGGTGATTGTTGCCAATCGCACCTATCAAAAGGCCCTTACCATTGCACAGTATCTTGGTGGCAGGGCAATTCACTTCGATACCTTTAAAAAAGAACTCGACCAGGTAGATATTATAATCAGCTCTACTGCTGCTCCCCATTTTATTTTAAAGAAGAGAGAGGTGGAAGCCTCTTTAAAGAAACGGAAGAGATCCATACTGCTTATTGACATGGCCGTTCCCCGCGATATCGATCCGGACTGTAAACAGGTGGCAGGCATTACCCTCTACAGCCTTGATGACTTCAACCAGGTTATTAAGGAAAACCTTGGAAAAAAGAGAAAAGAAGCTCTCAAGGCTGAGCGTTTGATCAAACAGGCTGTAGAGAGCATAGAATTACATGCATCCCCCATCTAACCACACGCAATCCAGACTGCTCTATGCCCAATCCCTTAAGTTCCTTCCCGGTGGAGTGAACAGCCCGGTAAGGGCCTTCAAAGCGGTAGGAGGAAAGCCTGTATTTATCACCCGGTCACGGGGGGCTTACCTTTATGATGCCGATGGCAATACATATCTCGACTATGTGGGTTCATGGGGGCCGGCCATTTTAGGGCATGCCCACCCGAGCGTGGTCAAAAAGGTTCAAAACGTGGCTGCACGGGGCTTGAGCTTCGGTGCCTGCACCGAGTTGGAACTTATCCTTGCACGTTCTATTACAAGCGCCTTCCCTTCTATTGAGAAGTTGCGGCTGGTTAACTCGGGAACCGAAGCAACAATGTCTGCCGTTCGGCTTGCCCGCGCTTACACGGGAAGGACACGCATTGTCAAATTCAATGGCTGCTATCACGGTCACGGAGATGGCTTTTTAGTGAAAGCAGGCTCTGGTTCAGCGACCTTTGGTGTTCCTGACAGTGCCGGTGTTGCTCCGCGGGTGGCTCAGGACACCATCAGCCTTCCCTTCAACAACGCGCAATCAGTACTGCGCACATTTGAGCGGAAGGGGAGAGAGATTGCGGCATTAATTGTGGAGCCTGTTGCAGGCAACATGGGGTTGGTGCTTCCTGAACCTGGTTTTCTTGAAACCCTGCGGGAAGTAACCCGGCACTACCAGACGCTGTTGATCTTCGATGAGGTCATCACCGGATTCAGGGTCTGCTTTGGTGGAGCACAGCACCTTTATAACATAACCCCTGATCTTACCTGCCTGGGAAAGATTGTGGGCGGGGGCCTGCCCATGGGTGCCTACGGAGGGAAGAAAGAGATTATGGAACTCCTTTCCCCTCAGGGACCTGTCTATCAGGCAGGAACGCTTTCCGGTAACCCCCTGGCAACAACTGCCGGTATTGAGAATCTCAAAATACTCTCCACCTCGAAAACTGTTTATAGCAAGCTTGCCGCCACCACCAAAGCCTTCTGTGAAGGTGTTAAAGAGATTGCCGCCAAACGCGAGGTTCCCCTTCAGGTTACACAACTGGGCTCCATGTTTACCCTCTTTTTTTCAAAAAAGCGGATAACCAACTACCGGGAGGCATGTGCCTGCAATCCGACCATGTTCCCACGCTATTTCCGGACCATGTTGAAAGGAGGGATCTACCTTCCACCCTCTCCTTTTGAAACTAATTTCGTTTCAACGGCACATACAAAAAGGGATGTAGCCAAAACCTTAGAGGCCGCAGATAAAGCATTCAGACTCTTAAAGAGAACGTAGAAGAGCTTACCGGCAGGCTTAACAATCAACAACACTACTGCTACCTTCAATAGGTTGTATAATTTCCTGGTCGTATGATGAAGTCATTCTATCCCATTCATGCAAACATAGAAGGCAGAAAGTGTCTGGTAGTGGGGGGTGGAAAAACTGCAGAGAGAAAAGTTGCTACCCTGGTGCGCTATGGTGGAAAGGTGGTGGTGGTAAGCCCTGCGGCCACCGCGCGCTTGAGATCCTATGCCCAGAAACGAAAGATACTATGGCACAAGAGGCGATTTAAGCTCACTGACTTGAGCGGGGCATTCCTGGTTTTTGCGGCTACCGACAGTGAGACACTCAACAGGGAGATCGGCCAGGAGGCGAAAAAGAGAACCATCTTAGTCAATGTCGTAGACACCCCCGAAGACTGTGGTTTCATCTCCCCGTCCCTTGTTGAGAGAGGACATCTTACCATAAGCATCTCAACAGCAGGACTTGCACCCCTCCTGTCTAAGCACATAAGGAAAGACCTGGAACACTACTTTGGCAGGGAGTATCGGCGCTACACACAGCTTGTTGCAAAAGTGCGAAGTGCACTGGTAAGGGACAAAACCTTAACTGCCCTAGAAAAGAGAAAAAAATTGAACCA
>CALJBY010000027.1 GCA_938024025.1 uncultured bacterium | reverse complement strand
CTAAAAAAATCCAAAATGCAAATCTCAAATGTTCAAAACCCTCGCTCTCCCAAATCCGCATTCCGCAATCTAAAATCGGAAATCGCAACACTCCAGTACTCCACTACTCCATTTCTTTAACCCGTAACCTGTTCCTCACTGCTCCTGTTTTTTCCTTCGTCATTCGTCACTCGATTGTTCGTCTTTCGTCATTCTTTTTTTCTTTTTCATTCAACATTCGATGTTGGACGTTTTACCCTGTTAAATAAGATTTGAGCCGATTCCTTAAAAACCTTTCTGATACTGCTCAAATCTTTGCTTGAGATCACTCGTAAAACCTGTGTAATACTGATCCCTTAAACTCCGGAGCACATAGATGTAATACATTTCTCGTCAAGCAATTTAACAGGGTGAATGTTCGACGTTCATCTTTTCCTTTGCTCTCTGCGCCTCTGACTGCCCCGTGAAATGTGTAACCTATTTAACTGGGGCGGTGCCTTTACGTTTTCATAATCCGAAATCCTAAAGCTAAAAACGCAAAAGGGGAAGGTTAGCCCTTCCCCTTTCTTCCGATTGAGCAATCACCTCATAATCCTGATTACGTTCCTGTGCCACTTTCCAGGCCCTTTAACTGCTTTTTGGCCCAATGATGATTAGGATTCAGCTCGAGGGTCTTAGTATACTGCTTCTTGGCATCATCCACTTTCTTGGCTTTCTCCCAGATGTACCCAATTTGATAGTGGGCTTCAGCCAGCTTGGGATCCTTTTGCAGGAGCTTTTCAAATTCTGCAATAGGTTTTTCCGGGGGTGGTGGCGGCCATCCTCCCTCCGCTACCTCCATAGCACTGATGATCTCTACTTCGGGATTATTCGGTGCTAATTCTTTGGCCTTATCAGAGGTTGCCTTCCGGTCAGCCACATACATCATAAGTCCGGGAAAACTTACGTGGAGCATTTTTCTCCGGATGATGTGAAATTTAAGAATATAGATGTCAACATTGTCCTCCTTGAGCTTTTGAGCAGCCTTGATCATATCTAAGGCCTTATCAACATGTGGATCACCTTCTCCCGTCTTGTCGAACTCTTCCGGGCTTTTGATGTCAAGGCAATCCGCTATGGCAAAATGGGCCTTTGCTCCATAATAGGGGGCCTGGTAGTCTTTGGGATCTTTTTTCGCCATCTCTTCAAAATAGGTGGCCGATTTTTCCAGCAGCGGAATATCCAGCTTCTGCCAGCCAGTGTCGATATCTGCCACTGCACCCTTTAACGCATCCTGAGTTTCACCCATGGTGGCTGTTCCAAAAACCAGTAAAGCAACTGCAAAAACACATAACCCTATCTTCTTCATAATACCTCCTTCATCAACGGTTTTATAATGGACTGATTCAATTCTATAGCAACGAGCAGAGGACGTGTCAAGTGTTTTGTTGTTATAGTACGAAGCAATAAATCCCTTGACAGATGTGCGAGAAAGGGTAATGGTACTATCAAGATGCTTCTGCTTGCAGGAACGGTACGTGCTGATAGATCATCCCTGCAGTGTAGTGTAGCAGAGGATAAAGAAAACATAGCCATGCAAAGAAGATCTAGGGAGGTAGAGCAATGGAGACAAAAAAGATTAGTCGGCGTGAATTTATTGCGGAAACTGGTGTAAAATTAGCCGGGACCGGTGTGCTTCTCAATCAGCTTGGTACTCACCCTGCCTTCGGGGCAACAACGGCTCCTCAGGAGAAGAAAAAAAGTGAACAGCCTATGGCATATCGTACACTGGGCAGAACCGGGCTCAAGGTATCAGAGGTCAGTTTCGGCGTCATGCGCTTGAAAGAACCGGCAGTCCTCTATAAAGCCATCGATCTGGGAGTAAACTTTTTCGATACTGCCCATGGCTACCAGAATGGCAACAATGAGAAAATGCTCGGTAAAGTCGCCAAAGAGCACGGAAGGGAAAAGCTCTACATCGCTACCAAGGTGCATCCATTCCACTTGCAAAAAGAACTACCTGACAAGTTCCAGATGCTTGCCAAGTCGACCTTGGAGGAAAAGTTCAATGAGAGCCTGAAACGGCTTCAAACGGATTATGTTGATGTACTCTACATCCATAACATCATGGAAAAGAGCTGGCCACTAAACGAAGATGTGCTTTCATTTGCAGAGAAAGCTAAAAAGGACGGGAAGGCCCGTTTTATGGGGATTTCAATCCACGACCCCCGGTGCTTTGTTGATGCCATAGGCCTGGCTCTCACGACACCTGTCTATGATGTTATACTCGCATGGTACAATTTCAAAAGTTCGCCGGAACACGAAGAGATATTAAAAAAAGCCAAAAAGGCAAACCGGGGAATCGTTACCATGAAAACCCAGGCAGGGGGATACGCTAAAGGCGCTACCGACTCCTTGAATCCTCAGCAGGCAGCCTTGAAATGGGTTTTGGATAAGGATTTTGTTGATTGTGCCATACCGGGGATGGTGAATATGGAACAGCTTACGGAAAATGTGGGGGCGACAGGAAAAAAGGTGGGGTGGAGCGACCGGAAGACACTTCATGCCTACTATAACGCCATAAAGGACCAGTACTGTACCATGTGTGGCAGCTGTTCCGCAACCTGTTACAGCAACGTAGATATCAATACGGTCAACAGGGCACTGATGTATTGTGAAGGGTACGGAGATTTTGGACAGGGACGTCAGACCTACCGTGAATTAAGCGCCCGGGTGAATGGGCTTTCCTGCATTGACTGTTCCTCCCCTTCCTGCCACTGCGTCAATGGCATTAAGATAGAAAAGAGAATGAAGCATGCCCATTCTCTTTTTGCATGAACCCTGAAACATACACGGTAAACCACGAAGGACACCCTGAATTAAATAAGCAAACCCATTTAACCGGGCAGGCGAAGAAAACTAAAAAATAAAGAAGGCAGAAGGCAAGAAGAAATGCCTAAACTGAGCTAAATTGCCTAGAATGCCTAAATTAAAAAATCGGTTTTCACCGCAAAGACGCAGAGAGCGCAAAGAAAACCATATTAGATATAACTGCCTTAAGCAAAAGAATCCTCGGGACTGCTGTAGAAGTACTCATTGTAAGGAGAGGCGCAACAGTTGTTATTTCCTTTTGTAATTTCTGCGTTCTTTGCCTGCCCGTGAAATCAGTCGGTTATTTTACTTAGGGCGTCTCTGCGGTGCACTAAAGTCTTATTCCTGCAACCCGTAACATGTAACCCGCAACTCATTACTCCAATCCCAAATCAGCAATCTGAAATCTAAAGTCCGGAAACGTGCTAAACGTAACACAACTTCTCTGTGCGCTCATTACAGGGAGAAAAATGATCAGCTAAACGAGCAATTCGAATCGTAGGATAAACGACGAATCACGGTCCGTATCGCCGAAGGTTGTCAGGTCCTGGTCAGCAATGGTCTTAACCCACCCCACTGAAAAGCGCACCTGATCACGTGGGTGCCAGTTCAGGTTCAGGCTGAACGTCCTGACTTCCTGGGTTGACTGACCGTAGTAGGTATAGTCATAGACAAAAAGGTCCCGGTCAATGTCGGCATTGGAATAGCGGGCTCCAATTTCCCAGCGGCCGGGTAAGAAATCAAAGAAGCTGCTCTCTCCTGAGGGAACCTCCGCCGGTTTCACCCACCCCCCGGCCTTCCACACCTGTTCTTCGCCGGTAATGTTCCATGAGGCGTAGACAACCCAGGAAGTAAGCTGGTCCATGTCCTCTTTTCCGCCACGCCCTACCGGCACATCATCAGCAGTCCCGGTGACATGTTCGTATGCTAATCTGAAGGGACCCCGGTGGTAGCCGAATTCATAATGAATCCATTGGCCACTGTCCCCGTCCAAATCCCGTGTTTTAAAGACCCTTGATTCAAAGGGGGTAGCCAGCATTACGGGATCATCAAAGTCCGTGGTGTGGGCGATACTTACCCCTGCAAAAAAGCCCTGTAAAGAACGCCAAAAACCGGCATCCTCTTTAATCCAGCCAAAAGGATGCCCCACTAACCTGAGCGCGAACAGGGGACTTTCCAGACGATTCCCCTCCGGATCAAACCCTTCCCCCAGGGTGGCTGTCGCCTCGTACCACAGCATACGCTTCAGGAGGTCACCGTCAATACGCAACCCCACATCATAACGACCGTCCAGGTAAGAGGTAAAGCCGTACCCGGCAAAGGGGAGATTCTCTTCCCGGGTAGCGTATTCACTTCCGAGGGCTACACGAAACTGACCCGCGGTAAGGCGCAGTTCAGGGCAGATGGCCAAGGAACCCCAGGCATCATATATATTACTCGGTGTATTCCTGCCTAAGAGATCAGGTTCAATGCGCCAGCTGAGTAATTTAAACTGTCCCGAAATAATGAGTGTGGCATAGTCAAACTCAAGGCCGCTGCGGCGCTCGTTGGCATAGCCGTACTTAATAGCATCGAGCGCAATATGACCGCCTATCTCCAGGCTGAAATCGCCTTTCCGTATAACGATAGGCTCCAGATCTCTGTAATTGAAATCAGTATAAAACCCGTTGGTTTCAGTTGGCGTGTCATCGGTGACGTGCCCTCCCTTTTCCTGGGCCTTCACAGAGGGACAATGGAGGATTATGAAGAAAGCAAGTATGCTAGCAGCTGTTTTCATTGCTGGGCCCTCCTCTCTCAGGGTTGCTGGTACAATTGCCCTTTTTATGCGATGCCCTGGGTCGCACTATATGCATCAAAATCCTTGAGGTATGCTACAGTCTTCCGGTATTTACTGTAGAACGAAAACATAAATGGAAACCGCTTCTGCCATCCATAAACCGGGACATTTCCGAACCGTCTCAGCTCTTCGAGAACAAATGCCATGCGCGCTTTTTCAGGATATGCATTGATAAAAAATTCCAGGAGGGCATGTAACTGCTGCGGGGGAGCGCACCGGGCGAGGGCATACAAAAAACCCGCAATTTCTTTGCCTGCAATGCGTTCAAGATCATGCTCTGGTGTGTATACAACTTCAAAATCAAGATATACCAGGCGATCATTAGTTAGCAGGATACGACTCATACTGGGGTGAAATAAAAGAAGCCGTATTTCCTGCTCTTCCAATGCCCGTTCATGACGCCGGGCCATTTCCTGGCAAAACCTGCTGATTATATCTTTCTTTCGACCAAGGGGAATACCGGTATCATGGAGAAATGTGGTCAGGGTTTGGCCGGGAATCAACTCCATAGCTAAACAGGGCTGATCGAGTCCTTCTAAAAATGCTGGAGAGTAGATTTTAGGCACATTGAAACCCTCCCTTTGCCAGAGGGCAAGAACTTCACGTTCTGTCTGAGAGCGAGCATGAATACTGGATAACGACTGTCCCACGTCAAACGGGGATAAAAACCTTCTAAATCCCGCTCTCAGGCTGCTGCGTTTAAGTCCGTAAAGCTTCAAAGCCAGGGGAGTACTCCCATCCATCACCTTGATTATACAATGGGTGCCATCCCCCCGTCTACTGAAATTAAGCAGCTCGGCCTCTCTGTCTGCAAACCGTGATACCTGCTCCATCGCTTCACTCATGGTGTGCAGTTTGAGCGCCACATTATACTTGGAGAACGGTTTTCGAGCGCGTGGTTTGACAACTCTGTCCATGAAACGGCCAAAGCGGAGGAATGGATTCGGATGACGGAAAGCATAGTCATATACTGACTCGAGAAGTTCTCTGTCCGGATAATGATCAACTGTCTCCTTCATAAATATCGACCACTCATCTCGTGGAACATAGTGACAGAGGGATTTCAGGTAGGTCACTATCTCCCGGGCAACAAATTCTTTAATGCGATCTCGGGATCTAAAAACCATTTCAAAGTCAAAAAAGAGAAATTCCCCGTCATCCATGATAAGGACATGCTTGAGGTCGCCGTTTTCATGGACAAGTTTTGGTTCCTGCCGTTCAATGGCAAGTGCATGGCGGCGGTGCCAAACAGGTAAAAAGCGCCTCCACATCTTAAGCCTCTCCTCCACAGGCACGGTAGCATCACCAAAATATTCCTTAAACCGCTGGGCCTCTATGTACTCAAACAGCGCATACCCGCCTTCCGGCAATCCATCAACAACAACGTCGTCATAGGTGCCAAATACTCGAAAACCGGCTTCACCCCATAGCTGAAGGCATTCCAGTTCAGTAAGCCTTCGCTGTTTGGGCATGAATGATGACTTATTGTTGTAGACAAGGTTGTTATAGGTTTTGTGAATGTAACGAAAATTACTCTGATCACCGAAGTACACCTTAAGGACGGCCCACCCACCCCTGAACGGTACCTTGTAAAGGTAGTTGCCATTTTTGTGGAGGAGATGGTCCTTTAGATTGTCAAAGCGCAGTACATTGTCACTCTTCTGTATCATTCAACACCCCTTCTATCCTTTTTAGTACTGTTAAAACCAAACCACAGAAAATGCAACTGCCTAAAGTGAGCTAAATTGCCTGGAATGCCTAAATTAAAACCTTAAACCACGAAGAAAAAATAAAGAAGTCAGGAGACAAAAGTCAGTAGTCAGAATATAACTACAACAAACTCAATTAATCTCTCCGGTCATTGCACATGTTACCGTTCCTGCCACTGTCCTGCTCCCGTAGAGATTCCTATAGCCAATGATAGCAATACCCAGGTATGCCAGTGTCTTGGGAATCATCAGCATACCTACAAGAGGATAGGTTTCAACCAGTGCAACGACAGGAACATAGCACATAAGGGAAATAACAATCATTATCCCAATCCACATGAATGCACGATCCTCAAACATCTTCGCATCACGAATGATAAGGTATGCTGTACCCATCTGCATCAGGATAAGGGGAACATTGCGAACGGTATACCAGGGTTCGTGAATCTGCAGGCTGTTCCATTCATTGGCAGGAAACAACATAATCAGGGACCGAACAACTGCGGCAGTCAACAAAAGATAGGCCAGAAACTCAAGTTGTTTGTTAAATCGTGCTCTCCACATAAAGACAATGAAAACATAGAAAATAGTAAACGTCCATGCTGTTGTGAAAGAACCAAGGGCAACAAGATTCACCTTGTACCCGAACAGGCGAACGTGCGTATCAAAACTGCCGAGAGAGTATGCAATAACCCTAAAGCCCACATGACCGGTATCACCTATCGCAAGGAAAGCAAATGCTAAAAAAAGAGAGAGCGCTACCCCCCTATCATTCTGGGCCACTACGTTTCTTCGATTAATCATAGCAATAACGAACCCCCAGATCACTATCAGGTAGAGGAAATTGAAAATAATCTCCGTCCACATCCGGACATCTTCTGACATGCGCTCCTCCTCAATAAAGCTATCGTATTCTCAAAAACGAACCACGGAAAATTCAAATGCCTAAAATC
>CALJBY010000026.1 GCA_938024025.1 uncultured bacterium | reverse complement strand
TAACCGTAGATACCCATGTCAAGAGGATATCGTACCGATTGGCACTTACCGAGAACCAGGACCCGGTTAAGATTGAATACGATTTGATGGCGCTGGTGCCTGAGAAAGAGTGGACACACTTTTCCCACCTGATAATCTTCCATGGGAGAAATACGTGTGTAGCCAGGAAGCCTCACTGTGGAGAGTGTGTGATTGAATCCCATTGTCCAAAAGTGGGTGTTGCGAGATGAGGGAAGTTATTGATGGGCACATTTCTTCCTCTCCCGGTGAAAAGGTGTGGGGGGAAAGCAGAATCAGCTCTTTTCATGTTTCGTGGCGCCCCCTGAGGGGGAGGTAGGAAGGTTTTATAAGGAAAATCTGTTTAGAACAGTGTGTAAATGAAAGGAGCAACTGCGGAACCTTCTGTGAAAATAATCAAAGCACCTAACAGGAAGAGGAAAATAATAATGGGTGCTAACCACCATTTTTTACGGACTTTTAAAAACTCCCAAAACTCTCTTGCAATTGACAATTTGCCCATCACTATTCCTTCTTTAAAAGACAGCATCGTACAGTAACATTCTTACTATACCCATATATTCGGCCTTTTGCAACCCCTATCTGCAGTATCTCCGTTTATCTTAAAATTGATTTTCATAATTCCTTTTTTCGGGTGTGATAGCCTTTCTCGGAATCCAGTAGCTCGATGCATCACTATTAAATTTCCTGTTTAAAAAGTCTTTACCCGATACCTTTGCCAAAAGACCGATAGGGGTAACCACCAGATAGAAGAGGATAGTAAGGATTATCCTCGTCATGAGCCAACCGAGGAGGACCGCAAGTGTCATCCACAGTTTCTGGAAGGGTTTCAAGAGTCTGGGCAGGATGAAACCAAGGGAAAGGAATAGGGTGGCAGCGATCAGCAAGAGGGAACCCCCTTCTTTGTTTCTCCACAGAAACCAGGATCCCAGGAGTCCTAGAACAAGACCGATGGTAATGCCAAACTGCCTCAGCTCTCTTTTGCCACTCTTTATGTTTTTAATCTCTTCAATAATCATATTTTAGCTCAGTAATTTTTTAGACAGGATAACAGGATTGACAAGATAATGTCTCAATCTTGTATATCATCTATAATAAATCCTTGACTTTGCGCTTTACTTCAACTTTTCTTTCCCCAAAATTTAGTAGTAATCCTATCTTTTTTCCTGTAGCAACAAGGTAATTAACCAATTGCACTGCATGGGCCTCAATAATTCTTCTTACCGACTTCAGTTCCAAAATGATCTTATCATTGACTAAAATATCAGCTTTAAATTCGCCTACAATCTGGTTTTCATAGTAGACGGTAATGGATTTTTGTGGTTCTGCAGTAAGGCCTGCCTTGTGCAGTTCTATAAGCATACATTTCTCATATACACTCTCAAGGAAACCAAATCCCAGTTTATTATAAACATGATACGCACACCCGATAATTTTTTCTGTCAATTCCCTTTCTTCCATAGACTCTTCTGTGGGTTGTCATAGATGTTTTTGATAAACTGAATTTATATCCGGTTTATCTTGTTATCCTGTCAAATATTTTCTTCTCTGTTGAACTAGTATCATGTTAATTTAATCCAGTTCATACTCTTTCAGCCAGTCACTATCTTTGTCAAGTGGTTTCTGCTCTTTCTTCTCCAGCAAAAAGTTGCCCATAATCAGGTAATCCATATTGGTCCGCATAAAACAGCGGTAGGCATCCTCCGGAGTACAGACAATGGGTTCACCCCGTACATTGAAGGAGGTGTTAATGATTACCGGGCAATCATATTTCTCACCAAACCTTTTTATCAGGCCATAATACAAGGGATTACGATCCCTGTCGACTGTTTGCACCCGGGCGGAGTAATCTACATGAGTTATCGCCGGAATACTTGAGCGAACAGCGTGCAATTTATCAAGGCCAAAACGATTCTGTTCTTCTGGAGACATCTCCTTGCAAATTTCCTTCTTCACCGGAGCCACCAGCAGCATGTAGGGGCTTTCCCCGTCTATCTCAAAGAAATCGGCAGTCTTTTCTTGTATGACCGAAGGGGCAAAGGGTCGGAAACTTTCACGGAATTTTATCTTCAGGTTCATTGTCTCCTGCATCTTTTGAGAACGGGCGTCTCCGATAATCGAACGGTTTCCCAATGCGCGCGGTCCGAACTCCATCCTTCCCTGAAACCACCCAATCACCTTCTGATCGGCGATCAAATCGGCGATTTTTTCAGGGATTTCTTCGTCACCTATTCTGGTGTAGGGCAGAGCATTTCTTTCCAGATAATCGACAATGTAGTCACTTTCAAATACCGGTCCCAGAAAGGAACCCTGCTGGAAATCCTTTTGATTGTCGGCAACCCTGCTGTTTTCCAGATACTGGTACCAGACAAACAGTGCCGCTCCCAGCGCACCGCCGGCATCACCCGCCGCAGGCTGGATCCAGATATGGTCAAAGGGGCCTTCCCTTAAGATTCGTCCATTCCCCACACAATTCAATGCCACCCCACCCGCCAGACAGAGATGCTTAAGTCCCGTCTCCTGGTGAATGTGCCGGGCCATACGCAGCATTACTTCCTCAGTTACTTCCTGTACAGAGCGGGCTAAATCCATATCCCGCTGGGTCAGGCGCGATTCCGGCTTGCGAGGAGGGCCGCCAAACAACTTGTCAAATCTCCTGTTTGTCATGGTTAACCCGGAACAGTAATCAAAATACTTCATATTCATCTTGAAAGATCCATCTTCCTTCAGATCCATCAGCTCGGAGAGAATCAGATCCTTGTACCGTGCTTTGCCATAGGGTGCCAGCCCCATCACTTTATACTCACCTGAGTTGACCTTAAAACCGGTATAGTAGGTAAATGCGGAATAGAGAAGGCCCAGGGAATGGGGAAAGTGTATTTCTGCCAGGATGTGCACCTGATTGTCTTTGCCCACACCGTAGCTTGCTGTAGTCCATTCGCCGACCCCATCTAAGGTAAGGAATGCGGCTTCCTGAAAAGGCGAGGGAAAGAAGGCGGATGCGGCGTGGGACTCATGATGTTCAGGGAAAATAATTGTTCCCTCAAAATCAAGCTCCCGTGTGATCACCTCTTTCATCCAGATCTTTTGCTTAACCCACAGCGGCAGTGCTTTGATGAATGATCTGATTCCCGACGGGGCATAGGCTAGGTAGGTCTCGAGTATCCGCTCAAACTTGATGAAGGGCTTGTCATAAAAGGCGACATAATCCAGCTCCCTCCCCTGCAATCCACTTTCTTCTAAACAATAGTGTACAGCGTTTTTAGGGAAAGAGAAGTCATGTTTCTTCCGGGTAAAGCGTTC
>CALJBY010000025.1 GCA_938024025.1 uncultured bacterium | reverse complement strand
TTAATTTTACCTGGACACCTTCCAGGGACCATCCCTTGCGTTTTGCATACATGCGGATGGTAATAGAGGTTCAGCCCCCCAGAGCAGCGAGAAGGAAGTCATAGGGATCAGGACCTTTTCCGTCACCTCCTACATCCTTTGCTTCATCGATGATGACAGTATGCTCACTGGTTTTTACCTCTTGCTGATAATTTCTTACTGATTTCACCAAAACCTCTTTCATGCCGATCTCCTTTCTCTCTTGGAGCATTAACAAAAGAAAACCACAGAGAACACAGAGAATCAATTAACTATCAAAAAATAGAGATACTTTGGACTTCTTTTCTGTGTTTTCATGTCGCTATACCTTTACACCAAACTCACACGCTAATGTTTCCACATACACACTCTCTAGTAAAGCCTGGCCTCACGTCTTATGTGCTTCAATTGCACAGGCAATAATCTGCTCAGTTATATCTTTTAAAGGAATTGTTTTTTTTAACACAGAATTTTCCTCTGTGCGCTCTGTGGTTTCATGTCTTTCCGTTTTTCATGAAACTTCTAAGTGTTCCTCCAGTTTAGTCTACGTAAATGTCTTGCATCAGTTCTTCCAGTTCGGGCCAGGAACTCTTATCAGCATACTGTACCGCTGCACCAACCTGTGCATCAACCTTGTCCTGGAGTTCCTTAAGATCATCGGGAGAGATGATGGCCTTATCTCTCAAATGTTTTGCGAGTTTGATGATGGGATCTCTTTCCTTCCATATTTTTTCTTCCCGTTTGGTGCGATAATCATCGGGATCTGACATTGAATGTCCACGGTAGCGGTAGGTAACTGCTTCAATAAAAGACGGTCCATCACCGTCACGGGCCCGCTCAATGGCCGTGGCGGTCGCTTCACGTACTGCTAGAACATCCATGCCATCTACCCGTTCAGAGGGCATGTTATATGCTTTAATCCGTTTGTAGAGCTCTTTGGCGGGGGCAACGCGGTCAAGGGAGGTCCCAATAGCAAAAAAGTTATTCTCACAGATGAAGATGATGGGAAGTTTCCAGGCTGAGGCAACATTGAGCGATTCATGAAAGGCCCCGGCGTTGGTAGCCCCCTCACCGAAAAAAGCAACAACAACGGAGTCCTCTTCTTTATAATTCAGTGCCATACCAACACCAACGGTAATGGGTAACCCTCCTGCAACGATAGCATAGCCTCCTAAAAATCGAAGTTGGCTATCGAAGAGGTGCATGGAGCCACCTTTACCCTTGCTTATGCCGGTAGAGCGGCCAAAGAGCTCAGCCATAATCACATTGGGATCAGCTCCCTTAGCTAGGCAGTGGCCGTGATCACGGTAAGAGCTGATAACGTAATCACGTTCGTGGAGTGCTGAAATAGCTCCTACAGCAACAGCCTCTTCTCCAATGTAAAGATGGGAAAAGCCGGTAATTTTGCCTCTGGTGTACATCTCTGAGGCTTTTTCTTCAAACCGTCTGATGAGAAACATCATTCTGTAGAGTTCGACCAATTCATCATTGCTCGAGTTATGCGTATGCGCCATTATTTATTCCTGTGTGTTCGCGAAGCGTATGTTCTCAATAGAGACGCTAGATCGTAAAAGGAGCTGACCTGGAATCGTTTTAACTCTTGAGCTGTTTAGGACTGCAGAGAAGGCTCCTGGTTACCGAAACCCTGCCACAGGTGTTGCAGTAGTACTGTGCATCCTCAACCTGGGGTTTGCAAAGGTGTATGGGGTTACTTGACGAGATACCACAGTAGTCACAGGTATAGGCTTTATCTATTTTGCCTGGATTGCACAGATGCTTCTTAACCGTTGTGGTTTTGCCGCAGGTTCTGCAGGAATAAACCTTTTTTGCTGTAGCTTTTTTTGTGGCAGTCTTTTTTTTGGCGGTCTTTTTTGTTGCCATAGTCATACCTCCTTTGTTGTAGGTTCCCTTTTTAATTAATAGAATAAGAAACTATCCTTTGTCAAGCTCTGGTTTTAGCTAGCGTTTCAAGCGATGCAGGGTTTTTAGCAGCGTAATATGAACAACCGGGATAACCACCAGCGTCAGGAGCGTCGAAAGAAGCATGCCTCCAATAACAACCATTCCCATGGGGCTTCTGCTTTCAGAGCCTGCGCCGGTTGCAAATGCAATAGGGAGCATTCCAAAAATAGTGGATATGGCAGTCATGAGCACTGGCCTGAAACGGAGACGTGCTGCCTGGACGACACTCTCTACTATATCACGTCCTTCTGCCCGCAGCTGATTGGCAAACTCGACGATCAAAATGCCGTTTTTGGTGGCGAGTCCGACGAGCATTACCAAGCCAATCTGGCTGTAGAGGTTAATAGTCATCCCCGCAAGATACAGTGCACCGAAAGCACCCGTGAGACCGAGAGGAACCGTCACCAGGATAGTGAGGGGATCGGTAAAACTTTCAAACTGGGCGGCCAGTGCAAGAAAAATAACAATGAGTGCCAGGTTAAAGGCAAAAATAAGCGAGTAACCCGATTCTTTAAATTCCCGTGACTCTCCAGATACGGCAGTCTGGTAGCCTCCATCAGGTGGGAGGATATCTGCAGCAATTACCTCTAATTGTGTCAGCGTCTCTCCGAGGGTATAACCGGGAAGGAGGGATCCTGTAATGGTAACGGCCCTCCTCCTGTCGTAGTGGTTGAGCTCACGGGGTGCTGTGCGTTCACTGACGCTTACCAGATTGGATAGTTGAATTAGTTTTTCCTGGTCACCCCGCAAATAGAGTGCCGCGAGCTGATCGGGAAGGCTGCGGTTCTCCTTCTCAAGTTGTACCATGACATTGTACTGCTCCCCGGCCTCTTCGAAGGTTGCAAAGTCTTTCCCGCCAAGCTGCACCTGGAGGGTGGTGGCAATGTTCCTGACTGAAACGCCGAGATCATTTGCTTTATTTCTGTCGATCTCCACCAGGAGTTCGGGCTTATTCAGTTTGAGGTCGCTATTGAGGTTGATGACCCCGGGAATTGATCGTGCTCCTTTGATAATGTCCTCTGTTACGTTGAAGAGTTGCTCATAGTCGTTTCCTTTTACAACAAAGGAAATGGGCTGACTAAGGGAGGTCCTCCCGAGGGCGGGTGGATTGACGGGAAAGGCGAGGATGCCCGGAACGGATAAAATGCGGGGGAAAATACTTTTTACAATCGCTTGCTGCTTACGGCTTCGCTCTTCCAGCGGTAGGAGGGTGGCGAATAACAGGCCCTGGCTTACCATCCCCGGTGCACCGATACCGAGCCCAACCACAGAGATAACGCGTTCTACTTCAGGCTGGGAAAGCATGATTTTCTCCACCTGTTTTACGTACTTGAGTGTGTAGTCCAGGGTACTTCCCTCGGGTGCCAGCATAATAGTAAGAATCACTGCCCGGTCCTCAACGGGAAGAAACTCGCCGGGCAGGGTCGTATAGAGTAGAACACCCGCCACAGAGACCACAACCGTTACGACGATGACCAGAAAAGTCTTATTAACTGATCGAGTGAGTAGTTTCGAGTAGGCCTGCTCAACTGTGTTGAAACCGGTCTCAAGTTTTTGAAAAAGACGGGAGCTGCTTGCCTGACCTCCTTTACCCAGAACTAGTGAGCAGAGCATGGGGGTGAGAGTGAGGGCAAAGAAGGTTGAAAAAGAGACGGCGATAGAAAGGGTTATACCAAACTCGCGAAAGAGGCGTCCGGTATTACCGGTGATAAAAGCAAGGGGGACAAAAACAGCGATGAGCACGACGGTTGTGCTGAGCACTGCAAAGCTTACCCGTTTCATCCCGTTAAATGCAGCTGTCTTGGGCTCTTCACCTTCCTCGATACCACGGTAAATGGTTTCCAAAACCACAATTGAGTCATCTACTACCAACCCTATTGCCAGGGTAAGGCCGAGGATAGTAAGGATATTAATTGAAAAGTCCAGGTAGTACATGGCAGTAAAGGTTGCAATCAGGGATGCGGGAATGGTGATGGT
>CALJBY010000024.1 GCA_938024025.1 uncultured bacterium | reverse complement strand
GCTACAACCACAGACCAGTGGAATCGCTGGTGGATCGCCAATCCCCCTCCGCCGGAAAATCACCTGTATATTCTTTCCGGAGATAATGCCCTTGAGGTTGTTGGACAACTGGATGATATTGCGGTTGGAGAGAGGATATGGTCAGCACGCTTCATTCAGGACCGGGGATATCTCGTCACTGCTCAAAACATTGACCCCCTCTGGACGATCGATCTCAGCGATCCGCAGAACCCGAAGATCATGGGAGAATTGGAAGTACCCGGGGTCTCAACCTATGTTCACCCCCTTGAAGACGAACATCTGCTCACCATCGGTTTCGGAGGTGACGAACAGGGCCTTGATGGCTCCATTAAGGTGTCGCTCTTTGATGTTTCAGATTTTTCAAACCCCCGGCGCAAAGATGTGCTCACCCTCTTTGCTGCTGAGGGAGAAGACTGGTCTTCCTGGGGAACGAGTGAAGCCCTTTATGAGCATAAAGCATTCCAGTACTGGGCCCCCAAAAAGTTACTTGCCGTACCCTTAAGTACCAGCCGTTACACAATGAGTGAATTTGATTATGAATATATAAGTAAGCTTGTGCTTGTTGCGGTTGACACGGCAAGTGGTCTTTCAACCTACGGAACGGTTGACCATTCGGATTTTTACAACAGCAGTTCTTCCGATTACTGGTGTTACCAGGATATTCGGCGTAGCATCTTTATGGGTGATTATATTTATGCAATAAGCGACCGGGGTATTACCGTAAGCGATCTGCTTTCAATGACGCTCACTGCCTCGATGCCCCTTCCGGGGAGTAGTTGTGGATTTTACTGGGATGGGATAGAGGTTAGATAAAGGATTGACACCCCCTTCTTCTCATCATCAATTGAAGATTGCGGTGTTATGTACGTTTGTCAACAACCTCCCTCTTATTTTTTTTTACCCTCGTATATGCTTTTACGGTGAGACCGGCAATGAGGCTGAGGCAGACGAGGATCATCAGCGAGGAAGAGAAAAAGGTTGGAATGAAAATGAAGGGGTTTTGCAGACGGTAGGAAATGATAAGGATATAAATACCAAAAACGAGAAAGGCTACCGCCAGCATTACAAGCAGGCAAAAACCAGACCACCAGTAGAGTCCACTCATTTTCTTTTCCATTTTCATCAGGGTGCTATTATGTTGAGTGCTTGAGGAATGACTTCAAGAGAAACGGGGGTTTCCCCGAGGATTTCACCATCACCGAGTAACTGGAGCGGTGTTTCAGAGCTTATGGAGATCTTTTTTGTCCGGTAGAGCTTTACCTCAGAAAATCTGGCATGGGTTCCTTTCAGGACAGAAGGGAAAAACAGCAGTAGCTTTAATTTGTTAATTTTTTGCACCACACAGATATCCAAAACGCCATCATCCATTACAGCACTGGGGGTAATGTTGATACCTCCACCGTACCATTCGGTATTCCCGATTGCTGCCATCAGTATTTCTCCGGTGTGATTACCCGTATCATGGGCGATAGCAACCCTCTTGAACCTATAGGTAAAAAGCTTTGCCAGGATGGCAAGAAGGTAAATGGTTGTTCCCGGCGCAAACCTTTTGTAGCGGTTTGCCCACGAGGCAACCTCTGCGTCAAACCCAATTCCCCCGACACTCCCGTAATACTTATCCCCATTAACCTTGACCAGATCAACCTTTCGTACCTTCTCATCACGTAACACATTGCAGGCAAAATCGAGATCCTCTATAATCCCCAGCGTGCGGGCAAAATCATTTCCCGTTCCCAAGGGGAGAACACCCAGCTTAACATCGGAATCTGCCAAAGCGTTGATGGCCTCGTTTATTGTGCCATCCCCCCCGCATACAATAATCCTTTCACAACCCTGTTCTTTTGCCTGTAGTGCTAATTCCCTCACCTGCCCGCTGTAGCGGCTGACAGTCAACTCATGTGTTATCTCCCTTTCCAGGAGCTTTGCTATAAGCAGGGGAACTGATCGTCCACATTTGCTGTTCCCCGCTATGGGGTTAACTATTACCTGCGCGGTTTCCGCATTACTCATTATGCTGCCCATTGGTAAAAGAGGCCTCGATCTGCTCTGTCAGGCAGTAAGGCTGGTGCTGCACATGGTTATCAGCGAGTACCTGATGATTGTCGATCCCTATTTTTCCTTCGGAAAAGGTTTTTAAGGTGTGCACGATTAGAGGCAGTTCTCGTATGGCACCTCTTTCTCTGATCTCTTTAAAGAGCGGGTAGCTTTCCCCCTCTTCATGAATAATCCAGTCGAGACCCTTTTGGCGTAGCGCCTGTTCATGTCTTTCCCAGAGGGGGTCTATGGATTGTCCTCTCAAGGGGAAGGTACAAAAGGTGATCGGTGGGCCCTTGTCCAATTCTTTGGTTACGAGATGTATCATTACCCCGCTCTGTTCAGCTTTGTCTGTTATGAGTTGCCAGATGACCTCCTTCCAGGTACCAGCGGGACCGTCAGGAACAGCAGGGTGAAGGTTAATGAGATCGTACCGGTCGCACATATCGTGACCAACAATCAGCATGTAACCGGCCAGCACATTGATATCAGCAGAATAGGGAGCCAACCGGGACAGTATCTCTTGGTCATAGGCTCTTCGCCACGTGTTCATGATGGTCGGGTTTTCATTTCCCTCTTTTCTCATTTCCGGCTTAAACTTACGGGAAGAAAAGGAGACGAGGTTGAGGCCATGGTCTTTAACCATTTTGAGATAGAGGTCACTGCCCTCAGCTTCCCCCTGTTCACGACTGCAGAATACAAAAGAGATCTTTGCCTTGATGTGGCCGCTATCAATGTTTTCCAGGATAGTTGTGAGAAGATTGCGTGAGCCAGGACCGCGACCTGTTGAAAACCACCCTATCTTATATACCACAAGCCGTTACCTCTCAGTTGTACGAAGTTGATGAGGATTATGACGGATTAGGAGGTGAGATTAGCCGATTGATTTTTTATGATATCGGTGATTTTGGGGAGGACTTCCCCCGACTTTCCCTTGATAAAATAGGTGCTGGTGTAACCGGTAAAGGAGGTAGGTTCTATGTTTATTTCTATGATGGTTGCACCTGAAGATCGTGCAACACCCGGGAGGCTCGCTGCAGGCTGAACCTCCGCTGAGGTCCCAACCACGAGCATGACATCACAGGACCTGGTTTCCTGATCAGATTGAGTAAGTGCCTCATGGGGGATCGCTTCCCCGAAAAAGACCACATCAGGTCTCAAAACTCCTCCGCAATCACAGTGGGGAGGTAAGGTTTCCAGAGATATTTCTTCGCTCTTGATCGGTTTCCTGCATTCCATGCAGTAGGCCTGCCGGTGATTTCCATGAAACTCGATGATGTTTTTACTCCCCGCTTCATGGTGGAGTCCGTCCACATTTTGGGTGATAATAGAACTCAAAAAACCCAATCGTTCTAATTCAGCAAGACTGAGATGTCCAGGGTTTGGCTGTGCTTTAAGGATTTCTCTTTGCATCTCACTCAATAAAATCCATGTCTTAGCAGGGTTGGTCCTCAGGGTATCGATGTAGGCATATTCTACAGGATCATATTTTTCCCAAATACCACCTTTGCCCCTGAAGGGAGCAATGTCACTCTCAACAGACATACCAGCCCCTGTTAAAGCAACTACTTTTTTTGCCTTAACGATATCGCGTGCAGCTCTGGTAATAAGCTCGTCTGACATCGAATTTTTCCTCGTGGCCTGGGGTGAGCAGCTTAATCTTCCACTAAAAACTTGTAGTCTTTTAAGGTTTTCTTCTGGGATTCATATTTCCCATCCATTCTATAATAATAGAAATTTTTTATATAGTGCCCTATATCCCCGTACGTTTCCTTCCAGCTTTTTAGATCCCCATTTTCTTTTGCCAGCACGTATTCATCGAGAATAACCTGAATCTCTTTGAGTAAAAGAGTGCGCATTTCATAGTCTAATTTACGGTACTCATCAGAAATATAATCGTTTTTATCTTGTTTTATCCTCAGTTTTTTTAAATCATCGAGTATTTTCTTGATTAATGTGGAGCGAACCTGCTCGTTAATTTTCACCTTTTTGTCCGGCGAATCGGCATTAAGCAGTAATTTATTGTACAGGCTGTCAATTTTCTTCATCTTACAATGGACCAGTAGGTTGTTGAGGTTTTCTTACCAATGTATATACTACTTTATTGTGATTTTCAACTTTAAAATGAGACAATTACTCTCCATCACGTGTATGTTGAACAGAAAAGGCTTAACTGGCTTAGAAAGGAGGAAATGGTGGCAATGAAGGGGCAACCCCCCTTCCCTGGTGATATTTGGTTGACAGGGCGTTAATTTTTTTATATTGGGGTCAAAGTTTTGACAATTTTATGCTTGAATAACGTCAATTAATCAGCTATACTCCCTATGAAACATGGGGAAGAATCTAACCACAGATTCACCCCGTTAAACAGCTACTATACACAAGGGGAAAAATGTCACATGTTATCCCTTTAGAAAACTTAACCCTTCCAAATAGTTTACCGTTTAACAGGGGAACCACAGAGTATAACTGTTCATTAAAAAACTCTGTGCACTCTCTATGTTTTGTAAACCGAGTAAGTTTTTTATTAAAATACTGCACGGTGAAAAAAAAGATATGATTAACTGCATAGAGGAAGGTAATAAAGAAACAAGGAATAGTTTTAGACAGCTAAAAGTCAGGCAATACAGGATTTAAGGGAATAAGAAGTACTTAACACCATACAGCACATTCAATTAAGGAGCATGAGTAAAAGAGTTAGTTAAAAGACTAGAAGACACAGGGGGGAGGAAAAAAGTCTTTAAGTTCATTGGTAGTTACTTTTTTCTCTGTGATCTCTGTGGTTTGGTTTT
>CALJBY010000023.1 GCA_938024025.1 uncultured bacterium | reverse complement strand
AAGGTATAAACCTCCCGTACGGGAGGTTTTTTTTTGGTCACGTGGTGCGTTTGTATGCTTGCCGCTGTCGTGTACTAGTGGTCTGGTGCAACCAGTTTATTGAATTCGTTTTCCGATATAACCGCAACACCGTGTTCCCGTGCTTTTTCTACCTTGGATCCCGGTGATTCCCCTGCAACGAGATAGCCTGTTTTCCCACTGATAGAGGAGCTAACCTTACCACCTCTTTCTTCAACGATCTGTTTGGCTTCTTCCCGTGTGAAACGCTTAAGCGCCCCGGTAAATACAAAGGTTATACCGTTAAGGTCTTCCGTCGTTTTTCTTTCACGAGGCGTATAACTGACTCCTGCTTTTTCCAGCCGGCTGATTGTAGTCAGGTTAGCTTCCTGCTTACAAAATTCTATGATACTGCGTGCAACTTCAGGACCGACGTCCCTGACCGTGAGGAGGGCATGCTCATCAGCGTGAAGTATATTCTCCATACTACCCAGATTGTTAACAAGCACCTGTGCGGTATGGGCACCTACATGCCGTATCCCCAGCGCATAGACAAGTTTCTCCAAGCCAGACGATTTACTCTTTTCTATGGCAGCAATAAGGTTGTGTGCTGATGTTGCCGCCATCCTTTCTAACGGTTCGAGATCAGTGACGGTCAAAAAGTAAAGATCCGCTACATCTGTTACTAAACCGGAAGACACCAACTGATCCACTAATTTATCTCCAAGTCCATCAATATCCATTGCACCTTTTGAAGCAAAATGCTTTATCGATTCTTTCAGCTGTGCAGGGCAGGAAAGGCCCAGGCAGCGGTAGACCGCTTCACCTTTTAGCTTCACCACATCTGCACCGCACTCGGGGCACTGCAAAGGCATGGCAAAGCGCTGTTCTTTTCCGGTTCTTTTGGATGCCACTATGGTAATCACCTCGGGAATGACATCCCCCGCTCTCTGAACAACAACGGTATCTCCAATCCTGATGTCTTTTTTATCTATCTCATCCTGATTATGGAGAGTGGCGCGGCATACCTCTACACCACCCACTTTAACCGGCTCCATAACCGCCACAGGGGTAAGCGCTCCTGTTCGGCCGACCTGAACAATGATGTCTTTAATAGTGGTTGTTTCCTGATGGGCTTCAAATTTGTACGCTGTTGCCCAGCGTGGGCTGCGTGAGATGGTTCCCAAGCTTTCCTGGAGCCTGCAATCATTGACTTTGATAACGACCCCATCAATCTCGTAATTCAACTCGCTGCGTTTTTCTTGAATTGCTTCGTAACAGTCGATCACCTCATCTATATGGCTGCACCGGTACCGCAGCGGGTTGACCTTGAGGCCGAGCTGTGAAAAGGAATGCAAGATATCCCAGTGGGTGTTGCGGGGTAGTCCAGAGGCTTCCCCTATTCCGTGGCAGAAGATGTCGAGCGGCCTGGTAGCGGTAATCCGCGGATCTAATTGACGCAATGACCCTGCAGCAGCATTGCGTGGATTGGAAAAGAGGGGTTCTCCCCGTTCTCCCCGCTTCTCATTTAAGAATGCAAATTCCCTTTTCCTCAGAAAAACCTCTCCCCGCACCTCCACGTAGTCGGGGATCGTTACCCCGTCGGCAGGTAGTAATTCTAAGGGAATCGATCGTATCGTTTTCAGGTTTACGGTTACCTCTTCACCGTGCGTACCATCACCCCTGGTTGAGCCAAGCACAAATTTCCCTTTTTCATAAACGAGTTCAACTGCAACACCATCGAGTTTAGCTTCTGCAATATACTCTACCGCACCGGTTATCTTCAGGAATCGTTTTATTCTGCTATCAAATTCAGTGACCTCCTCTTTGGTAAAGCAATTCGATAGACTCAGCATGGGGAGTGAGTGGCGTACCGTTTTAAAGGCCTTTAAGGGAGCAGCGCCGACGCGCTGCGTCGGTGAATCGGGGGTCACCGTCCCTGGATAGCGTTTTTCAATCTCTTCGAGCTCTCGCAACAATCTGTCATAGGCAGCATCAGATATTTCAGGATCATCTAAAACGTAGTAGCGATAGTTGTGATAATTAATAGCCTTTCTCAAGAACACGAGGTGATCCATCACATCTTGTCTGACTTTCATACCGTCCTATCCTTACACCCTTTTGGATTTCGAGGCGGCTGCTCACTCATCTTCCCAACCGTACTCCCCGACAAGGGGAACAAAAACACACATGGTATCTTCTTCCCGCCTGTATGTGTTTCCTCTTTTGGTGCACTTACAAAGCTTTTGTGAATAGCGCGTACCTACCGGTATGACCAGGGTACCATTTTCATGCAGCTGGTTGAGTAAGGTATCGGGGACTGCAGGGGCTCCGGCAGTAACAATAATGCCATCGAAGGGGGCTTCCTCAGGCCACCCTTGTGTACCGTCGGCAACCCTCAGATGAAAGCGATGATACCCGAGGGTTACCAATTGCTGTTCTGCTCTTTCTGCTAAAGCATGAACCCGTTCAACCGTATAGAGCTCTCTTACCAGCTCCATGAGAATAGCCGATTGATAGCCTGAGCCTGTTCCAATTTCTAGAATCTTTTCTGCGCCCGTGAGTTCAAGGCACTGTGTCATCAGCGCAACCATATACGGTTGAGACACTGTCTGTCCCTCTCCGAGGGGGAGAGGACCATCCGTATATGCCCGGTTACTGCTCTCCGGGGGAACAAAAAGGTGTCGTGGAACCTTTCCCATTACATGAAGAACGCGCTCGTCAGAAATCCCCCTTTTCCTCAGCTGATCTTCAACCATGCTTAATCGCTCATATTCCCAATCCGTATCACTTTTGCCGTTTGTGTGGTTTCTGTTCATTCTTCTCCTGGACCAGGAGAACGGTAGCACCCCTGCACGGTAATGAAAAACAGCACTAATGAAGTTACTACAAATTGTAAAAAACACTTTTGCCGATAAACCGACCGGCGTCACCTAATTCTTCTTCAATGCGTAATAATTGATTGTACTTAGCAATGCGGTCCGTTCGAGAAACAGAGCCTGTTTTTATCTGACCGGTATTACATGCTACCACTAAATCAGCTATGGTGGTATCTTCTGTTTCACCAGAACGATGGGAAACAACTGCAGTATAGCTTGCCTTGGTTGCCATATCTATGGTATCCAGGGTCTCCGTTACGGTTCCAATCTGATTCAATTTTATCAAGATTGAATTGCCAACCTGCTCCTCGATACCTTTTTGCAGAATCCCGGGATTGGTCACAAAAATGTCATCTCCAACAATCTGAATTTTTTCTCCAAGTCTCTCAGTGAGCGTTTTCCATCCCTTCCAGTCATTTTCATCAAGTCCATCCTCCAGTGAAATAAC
>CALJBY010000022.1 GCA_938024025.1 uncultured bacterium | reverse complement strand
ACTCATTATACCAAAAAAAAATGGGTGAGCGCAAGGCTAAACCACACGCTCATAACCCCTTCTTATAGCTCCTTAATGCAAATATGTCAATAAGCTTCCTGAGAAATAACGTGCGCTGCCTTTGTTAGAGAAAAGGTGCAGAAGCGCTAGAGTGATGCTTTAATGAAATTTTTAAAGATGGGGTGGGGACTTAAGGGGCGCGATTTGAATTCGGGGTGAAACTGGCAGGCGAGAAACCAGGGATGTGAAGCAATTTCAACTATTTCTACCAGTTCGCCGTGAGGAAAGGTTCCACTCACGAGGAGCCCTGCCTTGGTAAGGGTTTCTCTGAATTGGTTGTTGAATTCGTAGCGGTGTCTGTGCCGTTCAGAAATCTCCAGTTTTTTGTAGGCATCGTAAGCCTTCGTTTTCTTAGGCAATTTGCAGGGATAAGCGCCTAGCCTCATGGTGCCTCCTTTGTTGGCCGCTTCATCCCTCTTCTGGATGGTTTGCTCTTTATCGTCAATCCACTCTTTGAGGAGAAAGATAACAGGATAGGGGGTATCGGGGGCAAATTCGGTGCTGTGAGCCCCTTTGAGCTTACAAACGTGCCGGGCAAATTCTATTACGGCCAGCTGCATGCCCAGGCAAATACCTAAAAAAGGAATATTATTCTCCCTGCTGTACTGGATGACTTTTATCTTGCCTTCGATTCCCCTGTTGCCAAAACCTCCCGGCACCAGAACTCCATTTGTGTCGGATAAGGTATCACCTACCCCCTTCTTTTCTATCTGCTCTGAGTCAACAAATTTTAAATTGACCCGTGTTTCATGGGCAAGACCACCATGAAGGAGCGCCTCGTTCAAACTCTTATAGGAATCCTCCAGGTCAACATACTTTCCCACAATGGCAATAGTAGTTGAACCTTTAGGTTTCTTGAACTTTTTTACGATTTTGCGCCAGGCATCTAATCGTGGTGACCGTGTCCAGATATTGAGTTTCTCCACAATCTTTTCATCGAGCCCTTCCTTGTGGAAGAGAAGAGGAACTTCATAGAGTGTTTCCACATCTTTAGCAGTAATAACTGCTTCCTTTTCAACATTGCAAAAGAGGGCTATTTTAGTTTTTAC
This sequence comes from uncultured bacterium, assembly GCA_938024025.1. Lineage (GTDB taxonomy): Bacteria > Desulfobacterota > WTBG01 > WTBG01 > WTBG01 > CALJBY01. The sequence goes on along the minus strand of CALJBY010000022.1, from coordinate 1,891 downwards.
ATCGGCATCGAGAAAACGGTCGGTCCTACACAATAGGATGTCAGGTTGAATGCCAATCTCTCGGAGTTCTTTGACGCTGTGTTGAGTGGGTTTTGTCTTTAACTGACCTGCTGTAGCGACAAAAGGAATAAGGGTAACATGAATGTAAAGGACAGTTTCCTTGCCTAAATCGCCCCGCATCTGCCGTATTGCCTCTAAGAAGGGAAGTGACTCAATGTCTCCCACCGTGCCTCCGATTTCAACGATCACTACATCGATACCATCGGCAACCCCTAAAATGTTCTTTTTTATTTCGTCAGTGATGTGGGGGATAACCTGTACCGTTCCCCCCAGGTAATCTCCTTTCCGTTCTTTAGTGATAACCGCATCGTAGATTTGACCCGTGGTGAAATTGTTTTTCTTCCCCAGTTGAGCGGTGGTGAACCGCTCATAGTGTCCAAGATCGAGGTCTGTTTCTGCTCCGTCATCGGTTACAAAAACCTCGCCGTGCTGAAAGGGATTCATGGTTCCCGGATCGACGTTGATGTACGGATCAAGCTTTTGAAGGGTGATCTTTAAGCCCCGGGATTCAAGGAGGGCGCCAATTGACGCTGCTGCCAGGCCTTTTCCCAGGGAAGAAAGCACGCCACCCGTGACGAAAATAAATTTTGTCTTCATAGTAATAATAACACAAGTGGGTTTTCGGGAACGGTAATCACGTGCTAGTTGTCTTCTAACTGCTCAATTCTTTCACGTACCTGCTTAAGATCTGCAGGTGTATCTACACCCGGTGCATCATAGTCTGTAGAGATGAGTTTGATCCGGTAACCATTCTCCAACACTCTCAGCTGTTCGAGCCTCTCCTTTTTTTCCAGAGGTGAGGGGTCGAGCTTTACTAGTTTCATCAAAAAATCTTTCCGGTAAATATAGATGCCAATGTGTTTGAAGCCCAAAAAACCCCGAGCAGCCTGATCGCTGCTGACGTGGTAAGGAATGGGAGATCGGGAAAAATAGAGGGCGTAGTCATTATGGTCAGATACAACCTTGACTATGCTGGGGTTGGTCAAATCTGCACGTAACTGTATCGGTGATTGTGCTGACGCCATGTACACATCCTGATCATCTAAGAGTGAGCGTACGAGCTCATCAATCAATTGGGGTTCCATCAGGGGTTCATCCCCCTGAAGATTTACCACTGTATCACAGAGCAGTTGATCAGCAACTTCCGCCACTCGGTCTGTTCCACTGACATGGTGGGTGGAGGTAATCTCAGCCTCACCACCGAAAGCTGTTACCGTATCTAAGATTCTCGTGTCATCGGTTGCTACGATAACCCGGTCAATCAGTTGCGCCTGTGATGCTGCCTCATAGACTCTTTGGATCATGGGTTTCCCGGCAATGTCTAACAGGGGTTTCCCTTCCAATCGTGACGATGCATAGCGGGCCGGGATAATCGCAACAGTTTTCATAGCAAAACAGGTGTTATGAGTGTACTATCTCCTCGTTCTTCGATGGGGACTATACTACATTAGGGCTCAAAGTCAAGGGGGAATAGATAACAAAGGTGCAGCCATCCTGCATCAGGGCTCTTATTGCGTATATGTGCAAAGACAGGGGCATCACATCGAGGGGGGTAAGAGCGGTTATGAACCTCTCCTCATCATGAGACCGGCAAAAACCATAAGGAGGAACAGCAATACCAGTACTATCCAGCCCCAGTAGGGAGGTATAATGCACGAGAGAAGCGCTGTATGGAATAAGCGCTTGATAAGGTTTGCGGAGGCTACATCATTCTGGGCAACAAGAGCGATTGTCTTGAGGGGTTTTCCCTGGAGGGTAATCTCCAGTTCCCCTATTTGTTCTCCTCTACCGAGAGGAGCGGAAATTCTTTCAGGCGTTTTCTTGATGAGGG
>CALJBY010000021.1 GCA_938024025.1 uncultured bacterium | reverse complement strand
CCCTCCTTTTTCATGGATTATGGTTTAGAAGATTACTTTCATTTAAAATCCTCTTAATGAGCGTCACCTCCCTTCATCAACTACATCCAAAGAAAAAACTGCCGTTGTATTATTCCAGTGAATATACATTCGGCAGTCCAGCCTTCTATTTTTCCAATTCCAGAAGCAAGTTCTAAATACGTTTCAATGCTCGCATAGAACTGTGGCTTTCCGTCCCTCGATTACTCGGGGTTTGGTCTTATCGCTGTATAGTTACATATTACATCTTTATAACATGTAAAAATTTTTGTCAAGAGGTAAAAAGATTAAGGATTTAGGTTCCCTATATATTGTCCTCTTACTTAGGAGTTTACACTAGATATTGCGGTATCTAAAATAAGCAGTTAGTGAATATACCAAACAATGTAAAGAATCTCGAAAATGTAAGATACTGCAATTGTCGGGGGTAGTCTGTTATTAGAATTCTATAAATCATCTTTTATTGTCCCATCAGGTGAGGGGCCATTACCCCGCACTGTTTGCAGTTTTGTGCGAAGCGCTCCCTGTACCTGGGGAAACGCCAGGAAGTAATCAATCAGCGCGTTTGCCTTGGTGAATTCGTTTGACGCTAAAACATCTCCTTTTTCCTCTATTGGCCCCTTCTCTTCAGACAATTTAAAGAGGAAGTCAACGTCTTCATCCTCTAAACTGCGGAAGAGGCGAAGTATCTTTGTATAGTCCTTCTGCTTTTGGGGATTGGTGACGTATTCAAAATTTGACGACCAGAATTCTTCATATTTCTTAAAACCGTTATTACCTGACAACTCTTCCTGCACTGCCTCCGCTGCATAGTACCCGCACCGTATAGCCCCGGGAACAAGGGTCTCTCCGTAGGCAGCGGCATCCCCAATAAACAGCATTCTGCCGATCGAAGGTGTAACCATGGGTGACCGAATGGTCACAATGGCCGATGTATGATGTACCGGTGTGGCCTTTTTAAACCAGGATGAAAATTTGCTTTTTTGAGTAAAATGATTAATAAGCTTCAGGCTTTGGTCTGCGGGAAACCTGTTGTTGACCATGACACACAACCTGTTTTCTCCTCCCGCGTACGGATATACAAAGAGGAAACCACTGCCCCCGAGCATGTCCTTACCAAAAACAAATGAAATGCCGGGAGGGTAGGGAAAGTCAGCACCTTCAAAAACGATTTCAAAACAGGGGCCCTGTAAAATAACCGGACGGTTCTTGTTCATACCCATCGTCTCGGCCAGGCGGGAATTGAGTCCATCCGCTGCTATAATATAATCCGTCTCTAACCACGAAACGGTGTTGCCTCTTCTTACCTGTAACCGAATATGTTTTTCTGCGTTTTCAGCGGTAAGTGCGATTGTCCCCGTCATACATTCTACCCCTGCCTCTTCAGCCGCATCCTGCAAATTTCCCAGGAGAGCTGACATACTGTATACACAGGACAGGGGACGATCCTTCCTCGTCGTGTTGAGACGATATCCGGCGTTAGAAAAAAAATAGGCATTGTGCATGTCGATTAACGGCCCTTTATAGTCCAGATCAAAGTTACTGTTGTGAAAATGGACGGTTGCCTTTCCATTTTTTTTGTCAAGGGTGAGGTATTCACCGTGTATGGGGTTTTTGATGCGAAAAAAAGGTCCTGTCGTTCTGAGCGCTTCAGAGAGAGTGGCCTTTTTTTCCACAAGGAGAACTTTTAAACCCTTCTGGGCGGCTCGTATAGCCGCCATCAAACCGGCTGGTCCGGCACCTGCAATAATGACATTGTATTTCTTATGCATGGCGTTTGTTCCTCACGTGTGGTGGAGGTTTCATCTAGGGTACACCGTATAGATGGTTATCCATTGAATAGGTGAAAAGCATCTTTGCACAAAGCCGCTTTACAGTGCAAGGGCTTCTGTACAGCAGACCTTGATGCACTCTCCACAATCGGTGCAGACCCCTTCAATGATATAGGGCATATTGTGATCGTCATAGCAGATCGCTGCTTCAGGGCATTCATCCATACATGATCCACAGCGAATGCATTTTTTTTGGGAAAGTGTTACAGCCATATAGTGTATCTACCTCGCGTAAACTGTAGTGTGGTTATTCTTAAAATTTTTAGCCACATTCATAGATGATGCCCGTCCCTGCCTTGGGGATGTGAACCTGTATGGCGTCAGCTTGACAGACTACTTCACAATTACCACATTCGAGACACTCATTGAGATTACTGATCACTGCCTTTTTATCTTTGAGCTCAAATACATTCGCACCACAGATAATAATACAGTTCCCGCAGCCGGTGCATTTGTCCTGATCAAGGATAATGAAGCTTTCAGGTACTTTGTTCCATCTGCTCATGATCTTCTCCCCTTAGAATGGATGATCAAAGATTTTTTTCTCATTAAAGGACTGCTCGTTCTTCTGAACCCATTTCATGATTTGAGGAAACATAGTGGGATCCTGTAAAATGGGACCGTAGAGTTTGAGGAGGTGACTCATTTTTACTGCAATGAGCCAGGCACCCATGTCGATATAGCCAAATTCCCCGCATTTTTGAGGGTTCGGTGCCCCCATAATGTGTGGTACGGCAGCAAGGCGCATGTTTTCTACCATCTCATCGATGCTGCAGTCGTATTTCTCCATATAGCCTGCACCCGTGCTCCAGTGCACAATACGTGTAGGGCTTACTTCCGACAACTCATGTGTGGGTTTATTTTTTTTCGACTTTTCATCCCTGGCGATATCCGTGCGGTAACGTGCCGTGGTGTACCCGGCCAGGGCTTCATCTGAAAGATTATCCGATTGTAAGAGGGGCGTAACGAAACGCGCGGCCTTTTCTCCGGTAGAGCATATACCGCCTACCGCACCGGCATCACCGCAGATAATGAGACCGGCCATATATGGTTTTTCGAGGGGGGGACCGGGTAAAAAGGTTGATTGGCGCTGATAGGGTTTATGGGGAAATCCCTCGCACACCCTGAGCATCCTCTTTACTTCCATGAGCTTATAAAGATTCTGAATGTACACATGTCGCGAGTTGTTCTTTGCCGCGATCATGGAACTCAGGGGAGTCCAGCTTGTCGGGGCATTAACGGTGACTATACCTCCCGGACGTAATCCCATGGTACAGGCTCCCCATGGCTTGGGAGGGGTGAGTGTGGGGCCAAAAAACATATGACGGGCATGTTCTACGTATTCAAACATCTCTTCGTCTGATCTGAATTTCCACGCCTCTCCATAGTGATAGCAGCACACATTGATATCCCACTTCTTGAGGAGGCCGGCTTTTTTAGCGACGGTAGAGATTCTCCCGTCAGCGCCAATGGTGAGCCTGGATTGTATTTTATCCCCGCCCTCAGTAATAACTCCTTTGATAACATCTCCCTCGCGGAGCACATCGGTTACCTTTGTGGTTGTTCTTAACTCTGCCCCGGCCTTTACGGCTTCCTCGGTAAGTACCCTTACAAACTCCTGGTTGTTGACACCATAGCTCTCTTCTGCACCTGTTGTACCGGGTGCAACTGAGCAGGATTTAAAGACGACCTCATTATCCCTGTTAACGTAGTAGTAGTAGTGAGCCTTTCCGAGATCACCGGGATGGAGATGGGGAATTTGCTTGATCACCTTAAGCTGAAGCGCAACCAGCTCCGGCCGTGAATGGAAGATGATTCCCGGGGCGTATTCCGTAGCCCCGTGGCACTTATCTCCCGGCGTGTTTCCCGCTTCCAGGATGAGCACCTTGAAGCCTTCTTTTGCCAGAAAGTAAGCAGCGGTTGACCCATTGGATCCAGCACCGACTATGATGACATCATAGATCATTTTCCTTACCTCTCTTTTGGGGTTTCCTGCTCTTTCTACAGGTTGTAGGAGGGATTTTTGACCCCCTCATCCGTATTGACTTCAAAAGTGACGGAGGCAACAAAAGCAAAGATCCAGCACTTATCTTCATACTCTTTTGGCGCCGGATACCCCCATTGTGCTTTCAGGTGCCAGACACCTTCACAGTTTACTTCAAAACTTCCCGTGCCGTCTTCGTTCAAAGGAACCTTATCATAGACGAAATCATCAAAACCGGCGGAATGTCCCTGGTCCTGTGCATAGAAAGTACCCCCCGGTTCGGTTAGGGGTTTTCCCTTGTGCAGTACGGTAAAGTTGACGGTGTCTCCCGGCCGGTATTCAAACGGATTTTTTTCCAACATGATTTCCAACTCTTGCCCGAGGGGTTTCAAGGCGTTATCATCGGGTTTTCCTACCGTCATAAGGGCTTTAGTCCACATCCAGTAGCGAAGAGAAATGAGTATTTTTTCAACACCAGACTGATCCAGGGTGTCCAGGGGTTTGACGTAATGGTGCCAGTTTTCATCCTTATCACGGTAGATGGTGTAGAACCCGGTGGGTACGGAAGAGGCTAAACGGTAGGTCCCTTCTTTCGTGCATTCATATCGGAAATAGGGGAAGTGACCCTCCTTAATGTCTCCATTGATCTTCTCTGTTAGGACGGTGCCATCCGGTTCGTAGATCTGATACTCTTTTACCCATTGAACCCCGAGTAAATGAATGGGATCGTGTACGGGGAGATGATGTCCCCAGCCAAAGAAAATATGGGTTGGCCTCCCCGGGAGGACGTTATAACCAATAGATGATTGAATCCACAGGGTGTGACCGAGAACAAAGGGGAAGAGCAGTAAGAAGTGATTACCAGCTGATGCATCAGATTTTACAAGGAGCACAATGCCAATAATGAAAGAACCTAAGAGAATCCATCGTTTATTCTTCATCGTTATTCCTCCATTGAGCGATCTTTAAGTTTAATAGATTCTGTTATAGAAACTAGTGTCACCTCCCTTCTTCCTATCGATTAGTATGATACCCAGGGGACGTTCCTGAATAATTGCCTTATAAGGAA
>CALJBY010000020.1 GCA_938024025.1 uncultured bacterium | reverse complement strand
AAAGATCACCATTTCCCGAATGTCTTTCTTGACCCGGTATATTGTGTCTTCATGAGTAAAAAACTGCTCTAAACAATCCGGGTTCACATCAGCGGCAATACTCACCGGGTAAATACCGGAACGGGCCTTCTCAATGGCATCATGATCAATATCAGTAGCAAAAACCTGAACCTTAAAATCATGTTTGTGCTCTTGCATATATTCTCTTAAGGTGATGGCAAGGGAATAGGGTTCTTCGCCAGTAGAACATCCGGGGATCCACACGCGCAGATAGAAATCTTTTGGTTTCCCTTTAAGCAGCGCTGGCAGAACTTTTTCTTTCAAAGCTTTAAAAGCTTCGGGATCTCTGAAAAAGCTAGTAACACCTATTAAAAGTTCTTTAAAAAGTATTACCACTTCATGGGAATTCTGCTCAAGATACCTGACATAGTTTTCTATAGTGGTAATCTGGTGAATATTCATCCTCCGTTCAATGCGCCGGCAGATGGTATTTGGCTTATATAAGGAAAGGTCATGTCCCGTTTGATTGCGAACAAGAATCAAGATCTTTTGCAGTGCTTCAGGAATATTTCCCGCAATGGGAGTAATCTTTGCCTCTTTTCTAATGGCAATGTGTTTCGTATAGTTGAGCAGTTGCTCCGGCATCTTTTCCGGAGGCAAAATATAGTCCACCATACCGGTTGTCTGGGCACTTCGCGGCATCCCGTCATAAGAGGCTGTACCTGGATCCTGAACCATCACCATACCACCTTGACCCCGTATCTCTTTTAACCCCAGGGTGCCGTCGGATCCGGTCCCTGAGAGAATAATACCAATAGCATTACTCCCCTGGTCATTGGCAAGGGAGCGGAAAAACAAGTCAACGGGCAACTTGAAACCACCAGACATTGCCGGTGTCATGAGGTGGAGGACTCCATGCAAAATAGCCATAGACTTGTTGGGTGGAATGACATAGACCGCATTGGGGTGAACTTTCATTCCATCTTCTACCAAAGAGACTGACATCTTAGTATATTTTTGCAACAGATCGGGCAGGATGCTGATGTGTTTAGGATCCAGGTGGGGGACCAGCACAAAGGCCATGCCGGAATCCGGAGACATATTCTTGAAAAACGTTTCAAAAGCCTGTAACCCGCCTGCCGAAGCACCAATACCAACAATCGGCAAGCCCCTTTTTTCTTTCTTAGGGGGAGATAGTGATTTCGGTGGAGATTGCTTAGTCTTTTTAGGTTTTATTGCTTTCTTTTTAGGAGCGACCTTCTTTGCTTTTTTCAGGTTAGAAGCAGCCTTTTTAACTGAGTCTTTTTTAGCAGCTTTTTTCCTGGATGGCATGATGATTTCCTCATCTATGAGATTTAAAATAGAAAAACCCTACTGGTAAAGTACGGTTGTAGAAAAATAGCTATATATAAGGTTTTACACTGTTCTTCTCTGCTCTGCGCTTTCCCCGATGCATAGACCGAACCTTATTGCTTTATTTATAGAGGACTAAAACTAATAAGGGTTACTAGATTGAATTCTATCAATATTTAGCTATAAGTCAAGCCTATGCTCTCATCCCGATAAAATACTCTGTTTTCCCCATCAAAAATACTCTCTTTGTCCTATTTCATAAGCGAGTTATTAAAAGTATCCTTTAGTAATAGATAATATGTCTTACAATGGTAAAAAGATTGAGCAGTTTGAAAGGGAGAGTTTGTTTTTTTATGCAAATAAGCATCCGTTAGAAAATGGTCTGACAAATGGAGCCATTTTAGTTAAAAAAAGGAGGAAACAATGACACCCTATATTGTTGCTATTGTAATCTTTGTGTTTATTCTGACGCAAGTTGTTAAAATTTTGAATGAATATGAACGGGGGGTTATATTTCGTTTGGGAAGAATTATCCCTTCCAAAGGACCCGGTATAATTCTTCTCATACCTCTTATTGATAAGCTTCAAAAATTGAGCCTCAGACTGGTAACCTTAGATGTTCCACCACAGGATGTTATTACCAGGGACAATGTTTCCATTAAGGTTAACGCTGTTGTGTACTACCGCATCATGGAACCGAACAGTGCAGTGGTGGAGATTGAAAACTATGCCTATGCCACTTCACAGCTGGCACAAACTACACTGCGGAGTGTCTGTGGACAGGCAGAACTGGATGAACTGCTGGCTGAGAGGGAGAAGATAAGCCTTCGTTTACAGGAAATACTTGATAAGGATACGGACCCGTGGGGAATCAAGGTTTCCAAGGTAGAAATAAAACATATCGACTTACCACCCGAAATGCAGCGGGCTATGGCTAAACAGGCCGAGGCGGAGAGAGAACGGAGGGCAAAAGTAATCCACGCTGAGGGAGAATTTCAGGCCTCTCAGAAACTTTCAGAGGCAGCAGTAATCATATCAAAAGATCCCGCTGCCTTGCAATTACGCTACTTGCAAACGCTTTCTGAAATAGCCATAGAGAACAATTCGACCATACTCTTTCCCATACCGATTGATTTTTTCAGACACTTTATAAAGAACGATTAAAACATGAAATCACAGAGGCTGATTTGGGACTGGAGTAATGAGTAGCAATTCACACGTTACGGGTTTCTTATCTTGTCGCCATTTGTCAATGGCCAATGGTCATTTCTTGATCCTTCTAGCCAATGGCTAATGACAATTGACTAATGACAACAACCTCTGACTCCTGTTTCTTAATGTAAGGCATTTGTATTTTTTCTCTGCGTTCTTTGCGTCTTTGCGGTGAGAAATATTTTCTTAATTTAGGCATTCTAGGCAATTTAGCTCAATTTAGGCATTTTCTTTTTAACCTCTGACTCCTTATAAGTAAATATTTCAGGAACGTCCCCTGGGTATCACAAAGGAGAAAAAAGATGGAACGAGATGAGAAACGGCCATTATTTCGACTTATCATTCCGGTTTTTCCCGAAGTAAATATTTTTAGCAGGGTGGCAAGCAAAACAACTGCTTTAGGACCGGTCATGGTAGCTACTGCAGCCAGTAAGCTCTGGGGTTGGCGGGTTGAGGTGATTGACGAAAACAACTGCGAAGGAGTTTCTCTCGATAAAAACGGCTGGCCGGACCACAGTGTGCTTCAAACGCAAAGACCGGCTCAAGTGGTTGGCTTATACTGCGGACTCTCCAGCACCATGTCTCGTGTGTGGCAACTGGCTCAATTTTACAAGGCTGAAGGAACTACAACGATCGCCGGGGGTTGGCATACGTACTATGCTCCCGAGGAGTCACTTAAAAAGGGAATTGACCTGGTTGTTCGCGGTGAAGGAGAGATAGTAATACGGCAGGTGCTTACACACCTCGCCGAAGGAAAAACTACAGAGCATCTTGCCGGCATATCTTTCCTGGATAGCCAGGGCAAATACAAGACTAATACCGTTAAAATACTTAAAGAAGTTGATCTCAACACACTTCCCTATCCGGATTTTGGGCTAATCCGTTTTGCTAACATTAAAATCTTTCCCATCGGCCGTATCAGGGGGTGCAGCCGCAAGTGTGAATTTTGCAGTGTGAAAGGAATACCACGTTGGGCAAGCGGTCAATTTCTTTTTGACCAGGTTCAATGGCTGGTAGAAACCAGAAATGCCCGTGAGTTTTTCATTGTTGATGACCGCCTGGAAGAAGACCGGGAGGGAGCTCTCTTTTTTTTCGACAAGATTGCTCAAACCTATGGCAAGTCCCTTTCTTTTACTGTTCAGGCTCGGCTGGAAACTGCTGAAGACCGGGAATTGTTGACGGCGATGAGCAAAGCAGGTGTCTCGGTAACGTGCATAGGCTATGAATCTCCCATTGATGAAGAACTGCACGCTATGCGCAAAGGGTATAGTTCCCGAGACATGTTGCGTTGGACGAAAATGTACCATCAGTTCGGTTTTTTAATCCATGCCATGTTCATTTGGGGCTATCCGTCGAAAAAAATATCAGAACTCAGGCTCGACGCCAAAGAGCGAACAAAGCGGTTTAAAACATTCATTCGCCAGTCAAAGCTGGATACGGTTCAAATCCTACGGGCAATTCCCTTAATAGGTACGGAGCTGCGGACTAGATTAGCAAAAGAGAACAGACTATTGCCCCTGGAAGCGGTGCCCTGGGAGAAGTATGATGGGAGTTACGCATGTTTTCAACCGGATGATATGAATCTGCGTGAACTACAGGAGATGCCAACAGAGCTAATGAAGAAATTCTATGACCCTTTGAGCTTCTTGAGAATTGCCTTAAGAGCAGTTGCGTTTCCCATTGATTATCTGTTCAGGGGATGGGACAAGTGGCATCGTGGCTGGCGTAATGATCTGAAGAAGTATGGTGGCCACCTCTACATCAAGAGATGGCTCAAACAGTATCATCGAGACAATTTCCTGGGAAAACTCGAAAAAATGCATGCGTTTCGAGATCACGCTAAAGACCA
>CALJBY010000019.1 GCA_938024025.1 uncultured bacterium | reverse complement strand
GACGCCCTTAAATTTCTAAATTTGCTTATCCGTAATGCTCCAGTTGACACCCAATACGAGAGTGATGGTAGGAGCGGCTTTAAGCCGCGAATGCATCGCGCATGAATGCGCTCCTACCGAAATTGAGGTTCTTACGCAACTCAATCCAAGTATTTCCCTTCCAGATAGGGTGATGGTAGGAGCGGCTTTACGCCGCGAATGCATCGCGCATGAATGCGCTCCTACCGAAATGTGAAGCTCCTCGCAAGCAAGGCGGGGCTTCTCGGAATTTATTTATTTTTTTACAGAACCGGATTCCCGTATAGCGGTAAGTGCATCGGCTAAAACAGGCAATACAAGCTTGTCCTTTTGCCTGCCCGTTGCCTTTTTGCTCTTTATGATTCTTTCCAGTTCCAGAACCATTACTCTGGTTCCGCCCAGGGTGATGTGCAACGTGTGTTTTTTCTCTTTCCCAAATTCGCCCAGCCCATGCATGTGAACAACAATATCAAACAGATTGACGGCATTCCCTGCAAACATGGGTGGATGCATCCCTGTGGGGGGAACATAGGCAGCTCCCACTTTCTTGAGGGCTTTTTTAATACCGGGATCACTCAGGTCCTTAAACCACAGATCGACGTCCTGGGTAACAACAGGTGCTCCCTGAAGCGCTGCGGCAGAAAGCCCGACTATCATAAAATCCACTTTTTGCCTGATCAGTTCCCTGAGAAACGTAGCTTCTTTATCACCGAAGATTAAATTTTTGTCCACGAAGCAAGGCCCTTCTTAAACGGTTAATAGGCTTTTCCTGTAATAGCAGCAGCGTGTGTCGCACATTGTCAGGATCAGCCTTTTTATTGTGTTTCATTATTCTGTCAAGTGTCACAAGAAGACGTTGAGCCCTTTGCTGAACCCGACTCTCCTCCTCCAGGAAAACGGACGGCTGGACGTCAAGTTGATCCGCTATTGCAATCAGTGATTTGGGTAGGACTGAGTTCTTGCGTGCCAGTGAATAATAGGCATTACGGCTTACCCCGGCATTATGGAGCACTCGTTTTAAATTTTGCTGCTTCTTATGACACAACGCTTTTAGCTTAAAAGGAGAAATTCTCATGCTTAGAGAGTACCATATTATGGTACACATGTCAACAGGTGCTAGTGATAACCTTGGCCAGGTATATAGCTCTTCAGCTCGTTTTACCTGCCTTTGGGTAAAGTATTACAGCGCCCTTCCGATATACAGTATATACCTCTTAAAAAGTATCTCGTGTAAACTAAACCATGTCTCTCAGCGAAAAAAAAGAAGAGCTTTCTCTTGATGCTCGATTATTAAGCGATGCCATCACTGAGTTAAACATCTGCCGGCACAAAGTGGCCATCTACCCGAAGGATCACCCGGCACTAGAGGAATCCCTGCGCAAAAGCTTTGACTTTCTGGAAAAACTCTTTGAGCTGAGATCGGAGATTTCCCTCAAGATTGCCAAGGACGTCCTGATTATTGATGACTACTACCTGGAAAAAGAAAACCCGGTCTACCGGGAATTCGCCTCATGCCTTCACCTGAAAAACATTGCCTACCTGACCTTTACCGGTGGGCTCACCAGAGAAGAGCTCTACACCTTTCACCAGTTTATATCAGCGGATGAAGGGGAAACAACCCCGGAGCAGCTTCAAGAGGAATTTAAGGCACTTAATCTGCTCCATGTCAGGCTGGGATTTATTGACTACGGGGCATTTTCTTTTAGGGAGGGAAAGAGCGGGGAAGATACCACGCCGGGTCACCTCTGGGAACGGTATGTAAAGGGACTCATCGAGGGCACCTTACAGGCAGAGGCACAATTGAACGCTATTAGTGAAATCCCCCCCGAGGTCTTCTCGCAACTGGTAAATGAGACCGCAACTGAAAGTATGAACCCTGAGACCTATGACAGGGTTGTTGCCACCTATGTGAGAAAGTCATCAGAGCGGGCATTTACGGGCACGGATCTGAAAAAAATTATGCTATTTATTAACCGGCTACGGCCTGAGTTGAAAAAGCAGTTTCTCTCCTCCTCTTTCAAAACCTTTCCCAGGGATATAGATTCTGCAGAAAAGATACTTGATGAAATTCCCGCGGAGGAGGCAATAGCCTTACTCAACACCATTAACGAACAGAAAGTCTCCATACCCGAAGCCATCAAGAAGCTTCTCGAAAAGCTCTCAATGCTCACTCCGGAGGGTTTTGAAGGCCGCATGTCCGGAGATGATCTTATCGTTGATGATATTCCCCTTGCACACGATGTTGCAATCATGCTGTCCGAAGACAACTTTACCTCGTTTGTAACGGATGCCTACAGTAAAGAGATCCAGGCCCTTCTGGAGTTCGATGCCTCGGCACTCGGTCAAGAGGAGTTTAAGGCATTCGAGGGGGAGTGGAGTGATGAAACTATCGAGAAGGACTTTAATCAGACACTCCTGGAGCTTATCTCATCTGACAGGGAACACCTGATAACAGAATCAAATTGCGACTACTTTAACAATCTCCTCAAAGATCAAATAGAGTACTTTATTGGCACGGGCCAATATGACCAGGTGTTAAAAATTTTTAGTATCGTACAAGCAAATAGTACGGACAACAAGGGACCGCTCGTCGATGTGGCCGTTTTGTCCCCCGAACTTTTCTCACAGCTTGTTGACTCCTTCAGGATTGTGGGAAGCCAGAACAGCCAAGATGTGATGCGCCTGTGTGAGTACTGCGGCGGGAAGATAGTACCACCCCTCCTGGAAGCGCTCATGAAGGAGGAGTCACGGAGGATTAGAAAGTTCCTCCTTACCGTGATACTCCATCTTGGCACACGAGCAGTCCCTGAAGTAATAAAATATCTTGGCGATAGCAGGTGGTTCGTAAAAAGAAACATGCTTTACATCCTGAGTGAATGTGGCGGCAGTGAGGCACTGCCCCATGTCAAACCCTATTGCTACCATGACAACCCCAAGGTACGTTTCCAGGCACTACGATACCTGTTCAACACAGACAAGCATTACGGTATTGAGGTGCTCAAGCACTCTTTGCATTCGGTTGAAAAAGAGATCTTTGAGATGGCACTTACGATCTCCGGTGCATTCAGGGTAAAGGAAGTTGTTCCCGATTTAATCACCCTGCTCAAGAAAATGGCAAAACGCGGTTCAGACTTCGATCACAAGATTCCCCTTGTTAAAGCCCTTGGTCAGATAGGAGATCCTCGTGCCCTGGATACGCTCAACCACATTCTCGCATCCAAAAGCCTCCTTAATA
>CALJBY010000018.1 GCA_938024025.1 uncultured bacterium | reverse complement strand
CAGGAGGGGAGTGATTTCTCCGGATATATCGATCACTGGCAAAATACCTTTGGCTACAATCAGCCGGGAGAGATCGAGAAGGCAACGAATGCCTATGGCATTAACCTCTTTAGCGACAGTGAATTAGACTATTTTTTCAGCTTCACTGACAAGGAGAAACACCGGGGTTACACCAATGAGTTTAACGATTATGAAAGGATTAAAAAGGCTTTTTACCGGCATATGGATACCATACGAAAGGAAAAGCCCGAGCTTGCCGAGAGATTAGAGGGATATTTAAACTTTGAAGTGTCAAGTATCGAAGAGAGCCTTCAGCTTACTGATACAAAGGATAGTAAGGGATGAATTAACACATTTAATCCGTAACCTGCAACTCAGAAAGCTGAAAAGAGGTGTTCAAGCAGTCGGACCATTGCCAGGGAATCCTGCCTGCAGTAGTCTAAGAGGGACTGCCTCACCTTTTCACGCTCACTGGCTTCGAGCCCTTCACCTATCATGCGCTCGTAAGCGAGGCCTGCCGCTGTACCGTCCGCCACCTCCATATTTTCGTAGCTCATGTCCGGAATAAGTGCCGGGAGGACATACTTAATGGAAAATGATCCGGAGAACCGGGGGTGATAGACATTGGTTCGGATTACCGCTAAAAGGTCCCACAACCGCTCTCTAACCTGTGCTATTCTCTTTGCGTACTGGGGGAACCAGTGTGAAAGGTCATTGAGTCGCGTTGACTCAAAGGAGCTATAAACGAGTATGGGTGCAGTGTCGTATTTTTCTAAAACAGAAAGAAGTGAGGTAATAAATGGTTCTCGGGGATCAGTGGTATCGTGGTGAAGGAATTCATAGTGCTCCGGTTCTGATCCTGGCGTTTTTTGCGCATGGACAGACCATTGAAAGGGGATGTGGTCGTAGGGACGCATACCTTTGTATCGCGGGAGTGCGGGAAAGAGCGTTTCGAAGTCCATAAAACAGAGGGGATGCTCCAGTGCGTGAAGTTCAGCGGTGAGGTTATCATCATAGTAGGGTTTGTTACGCGTGAAACAATCGCGGGCGCGTCTCTGGCTGGCTGAGAGAGGAAAATCATCCGGAATGTCGTGGATAGAGGTAATGCCCATTTCCCTGAGGTCTTCTACTTTTCCTCCCATCCGTGGAAGATATCCTGGCCAGTCCTCCGGAAATGGTGCGTTGCACACATCGAAAAAGTCACAGGTGAAGGGATCGGAACAATGCACACCCGGTTCTATTTCTGGGGGGTGTGCACGTTTGAGTGTTTCCCACTGCTGAGCGAGATGTTCCGGCAGTGCCTGTTCAATGTCCTCTATTTCTTCTTTTAAATCTTCTATGGTAAAGAGTTTATCATACTGATAGTGCTTCCCGTCATAGACATAGTCTCTGTTGAGATGCATGAGGCAGGCGTGAGATACGGTGAGCCCGCACTGTTCCAGGACGTATTTTTGAATCGCTACATCGGGCAGGTGATAGCCTTTGACCCCTGTTGACGATTTTACCTCAATCATGCGCCAGCGGTTCCCGGGGAGCCGCTCCAGGATGTCGACACGGATGTAGATGTCCTCAAAGGTAAAGGCTGCTTCGAAGAGGGCAGGGATGCTTCTGTCCCCGATTAATTGCCTGGTGCGGGAAACCGCTTCTCTGTGGTGGCGGTAATCTTCACGCAGCACAACACCGGAGGGAAACACTCTTTGGGCAAAAAGCCCCACTTCCGTTCCCTGGTCAAAGAGTGCCTGTTGTTGCTCGTCAACCTCTCCGGCCAGCTCGGGCTGATAACACTGCAGGTACAGTCGTTTCAGGCACTGCAGCCCCGCAAGATATTTTGATTTGGACAGATTTGTTGTTCTCTGCTTCGTGGTCATAAGAGGAGTCGTTGTGTATGATTATATTTTTCCTGTCCCCTGTTTCCTATTTGGTAGGCTGTGGACTGTCGCCTGCTTTTATTCAGCTTTCTTTCCGTGCTTTTTCTATTGCGTCAACCAGATTAATGCCAAGTTGATACGCTTGAGTAATCTTTTCTGAAAAAGCCTCATCAGTGATTGTTCGCATTCCCCCAGCAAACAATTTCCCCTGGGTAACGACCTCCTCAAACATCAGCCCTGCTTCGATAGCCTCGTAACACGGATTACCCATAACACTCTCAAGTTCTTCAGGGGCATTAGCGGTGACAATAAAGGAAGCCATCTTCATGAAGTTTGCCTTGACACCCGGTCGTGCCATAGGCATTTCCGCTGGATCTTCTTCAGAGGTGAGGGCGATTTTTCTTTCCAGGAATGTTTTCATCAAGGCGGTAACAAATAACTCGTGTGTCGGGGTAGCAAAGATATATCCGTCTGACTGCACATATTCCTCCAGGATAGAACGCATATCGTCTTTTAAGGGACATTTTCCGATGGTGAGTTCCGGATTGTGTTCGAAACATTTGCCGCACCCTCTGCAGTACATAATGTTACACTTAATCAAATCATATCGTTTTACTTCCGCCCCTTTGCTCGCAGCCCCTTCGAGTGCCCTTCTCAAGAGCTTGCCGCAGCGGCCATTTACCCGTGCACTCCCTAAAAACCCTATAATTTTCATTGATAAAGCCTCCCTCCCTTTTACATTGCGGCCCGCCCTGGCGCTGATTTAAGAATTGCATTACTCACTTTCTTACAGACTAAAACTAAATATACGGCACTTACAATGTGGCCGGTCTGGGCCAGGGATTGCAGATTTCAGATTGCGGAATTTGGATTTTTGGTTTTTAATTTTTTAATTTAGGCATTCTAGGCAATTTAGTTCATTTTAGGCATTTATTCTTTCTTCGCCTGCCCGGTTAAATTAACAATTATTGAACTGGGGTGTTCTTCGTGGTTAGGAATAATGGGCGCTGTCCCTATTTTTTAGTTTTTCACGCTAGAATTCCCACACATCCCCGTAGTGGATCTCGTTTTTGGCAAGCATGTCGGGTATCATGTCTTCAATCTCGGTGTCGGAATGTCCCCTGAAATTTGCCAGCTTTGGTGACCAGCTCAGGGTGCTGCGGTACAGGCCGGCCTCCCGGGATTTGTCCATGTAGCTTTGGAGTCGCGCTTCACCGGTATCACCTTCCCGCACCGCGTCGGCGGCGACCTCACCGGCATTGCGGCCGGAGACAATCCCGTGGGTAATGCTGGTGAAACCGGCGGCATCTCCCACCAGCAGCAAATTGTCCTTGAAAGGCCGCTCAAGCTTGACACTGGCCGCGGAACCCACCATGTTACC
>CALJBY010000017.1 GCA_938024025.1 uncultured bacterium | reverse complement strand
GTGGTACGGGATAAATCCTGTTTTGCCTGTCCCATTAAGTGCGGGAAATACAGCGAGGTATTTGAAGGCCCCTTCAAGGGACGAAAGGTGGAAGGGCCCGAGTATGAGAACATCTTTGCCCTCGGTTCCATGTGTGAGATCGATTCCATTGAAGCCGTTGCAGCTGCAGAGAGGGAGTGTGACGATCTGGGAATGGACGCCATTGAAACGGGCGTCTCCATTGCCTTTTCCATGGAAGCCTATGAGAAGGGTATCCTCACCATCAAAGAGACCGACGGACTTGAACTCGCCTTCGGAAAAACTGAACTGCTGCTCCCCCTCGTTCACAAAATCGGCATGCGGGAAGGCCTGGGAGACATCCTGGCAGAGGGAGTAAAAAGGGCCTCCGAAAAGATCGGCAAAGGATCAGATGCATTCGCCATGCACAACAAGGGTTTGACCTTCGCAGGCCATTCAGCCCGTGGACTTCCCGGATTTGCCCTGGGATATGCCACCGGCCCCCGGGGAGGTTCCCACCATGACAGCCGGCCCACCGGTGAGCGCACCGGCTTGATCCCCCGTGACACCATTGAGGGCAAGGGGAAATATACAGCCCAGGTAAACCATCTGATGATCTTTACCGATTCCTTAATTATCTGTCACCTGGCAGAGGGTGTATGGGGACCGATTGAACTCACCCAGCTGGTGGTAGACACCTTAAACAGGGTTACCGGCATGGATCTCAGCCTGGAAGAAGCTGAAAAGGCTGCAGAGCGAATCTGGAATGTTATCCGGGCCTTTGCCGTTCGGGAGGGAACCCTCAGGGAACATGACACCCTTCCCAAGCGTTTCCTCACCCAGCCCATACCTGACGGCCCTTCCCAGGGTATGGTCATCACAGCAGAGATACTGGAAAAAATGAAAGACGAATATTACGGGGTACGGGGGTGGGATAGTAATACCGGCATCCCCACGCCTGAGAGGTTGCTTCTGCTCGACCTTCCCGACATAGCCGAGGACATGAGGACAATTTTAGCCCGGGATAAAGCTTAACCACAGAGGACACAGAGAAGTTTAACCCAGATTTTGCAGTAGTTGTCGTAGCGAGGCGCAGAAAACCGCTGCGAAACGTGCAGTTGGAGCTATTTTGCAACGAAGGCATATCCATAGATATGTTGAGGAGCAAAATCGTGAAACAAGCGTTGCAGCAAGGATTTTCAAGCAGCAGTAGATTGCTACTGCAAATTCTGGGTTAAAATCAACATTATTTAAGGAATGTCACCCGAGATGATACTATTTCCTTTATCTAAACAAAGACTGCAGGAAAAAGAGGGAAGAAGATCTTTATTATGTCTGAATGATTTTTTTTCGCCAATCCCTGTGGTTTCTTTGCTTCTGTTACTGGTGTTTGCCAGTGCTATCCTACTTTCCTGTTCAAACAAACAGGACGATCAAAACTACCGCCGCTACCTCCACCAGGACCGGAAGATTGAAGGGAAAGCGGGTATCCTTTTAACGGCTCTCGGACAGCCGGAAGAGTATGACTTTGCATTCTTTGACCGGTACTTAAATCAGATTTTCCACGCCGCATTCCCACCCATTCTTCAACCCATTATAATGGGTGATAACGGCACCGTCCTCATGGATCCGGATCGCCTGAATGCCTCGGAAGAGTTCACACCTAAAAAATTGATAGACTGTTTTGGTCACACCAAAAACGAAGAGGGGGTTCCCTATACCGGGCTTGAACTTGAGTGGGTAGAACCCCGCGAGGAAGGATCACCCGGTCACTTTCTCTGGGAAGAAAAGAACAAACATGTTGATATTGTGGAGAAGGTTTCTATCAAGATAGTAGCATCCTACTATGGAAAGATGCCCAACAAAAAAGTCCCCTTTGTAGAACAGCACTTTGCCATTTTCGATGACTTAAAAGTACTCTTATCCAAACACTTCCCCGGCGTCCCCGTGCGGTGGGCCTGGAGCATGTATCCCGAAACCATAGAACATGCGGTGAATGAACTGATCAAGGAAAAGGCAGAAACCATTGTCGTGTGTGATTTTTTTCACGTCTACTCTGCTCTGGAAGAGTTTAACTCGCTCTTTGAAGAGATAAAGGATGCGGTTGCCGAACGGGCAAAGGTGATCTACACTCCCTATCCCAGTGCCTATTCGTCCTATCGCAGGGCCTATGTCAAGATGGCTGAAGACGATATCCTGCCGCTCCCCAAAGGGGAAAAGAAGCTTTTGGTGTTAACCCGTCACGGATTTCCCGAAATTCCGGGAGACCCCTATCCCGAACTTGCCACAGTTTTCTATCTCAATTTACACAAAGAGATAGAAGCGGCCCTCACTGGAACCAACACCGTGGTCGTTTTTGCTGACACCGATTTCGCCGGGGAGGACATGGATCCTAAGGAAGAGAAGCTGGCAAGTTTTGAGGCCCTGGAAATGGGGCTCGAAGAGGAGTATGATCATATCATCTTCCTCCTGGTCGATTTCGCAGCCGAGAATACGGACAGCATCTTTGCCATGCGCATTGAAACATTTGAGCACCTGCACTTCCATTACGAAGGGAAGGTACCCTACGCTGACTTCTCAAAACCCTTTCGTACCGAACTGAAGGAAGGAAAGAGCAGGATCGTTGTTGCCGGAACGCCGGTCGGGAAATATCGACCATTTATCACACAGGGATATTTTGAGGCCATCGCCACAGTCTTGCGGGAAGAGGAGTGGCCCCAGCTAATCCTGGAAGTGGAAGAAAAAAAAGAAGGCATGTTTTAAGCAGTTCACTCAACCACAATCGGAGGACACATGCACGCGCATACCAATCACCGTGATAAAAGGATTATCCCACTTCGCCACAAGTCACATAACATTCTTGTCCTCATCGTCACCATTTTTTCCCTGTGCATGCCATCTCTCTCTCACGGAAAACAGGAGACGGCCGGCAAGATACTTGTTCTCTACTATTCCAACACCGGGAATACCAGGGCCGTCTGTGATGCACTACGGGAGAAACTCGGTGCAGACATTGTTGAAATAAAAGATCTCAAAAATAACCCGGGCAAGTTGACCATGAAAACGAAATTAGAGAAACCACTGGTGATGGATACCGAGATCGAACCTAAAACAGTTGATATGTCAACGTATTCCTCCGTAATTGTGGGCTCACCAATCTGGATGGGTGGCCTCAGTCCCGCCATACGGAAATTCGCTGCCCTCAACACCTTTGCCAAGAAAAAGGTAGTAATCGTTACTACTACCAATGCATCTGAGAAAGATGAACTGAAAGAAAAAAACAAGGCTATAGTAAGAGCGGCTAAGGGTGACGTAGTCGGCTACTACCAGGTTATGGCAATGGAGGAAAAAAACGGTACAAAGGTAGAGCGAAACAAAGATCAGATCATTGAGGACGCACGCAAGCTGTTACCCGGGATACAAAAAGCCTTCCAGTAAACACAATTGAGAACAATACTGCCAAGGAATTTAATCAAAATTGCACCGCAGAGACGCAGAGAGCGCAAAGAAAACTTAATTAAGATAACCCTTACAGGAACACGTTTGTGAGGACAAAGAATGTTTATTTACTATTAATAATCTTTGCGTATTTGCGGTAAGAAATAATTTGGTTTTTTTAACAATAACCCAATTTGGAGGTAAAAATGTCGGCATATAAACTGATCATCTGTCTTATACTTACTGCTCTTCTTCTCACCCCTCCCTTCTCCTCTGCCCAACAGGGGACAGGGAAAGGTATCCTTATCCTCTACTCCTCCCTTACCGGGAACACCAAAGCCTGCTGTGAGGCACTGCAAAAGGAACTGCAAGCAGAACTCATTGAAATTAAAGATGTAACAGACCGCTCCGGCAAGTGGGGATTCTTTAAGACGGCAATCGGTTCACTTTTCGGCAGTCACACGAAGATAGAACCTGAAAATCCTGATCTTTCCTCCTATTCCTCTATCATCATTGGCTCACCCATCTGGACCGGCAAGCTTTCCATGGCTACCCGTACTTTTATTGACAAAAACAGTTTTGCGGGAAAGAAAATCATTCTCTTTACTACCACCAATGCCTTTGAAAAAGAGAAGTACAAAGAAAAGAGTAAAGACCTCGTTCGGAAAGCCGGCGGTGATGTGGTGGGATACTACCAGGTTGTCGCCAAGGAAGAAGTAGATGGAGAAAAAGTAGACCGGGGAATTGAGCGTATGGTTGAAGATACGCTCACCTTTGTGCCTGAGATTAAAGAGGCATTCTCACTAACGGATTAAGCAGGGTTTACCCTGAACCATCTCACAGAACATCACAACAACTGAGACTGCTTCTCTATTGGGCAGTCTCAGTTCTTTTTATCTCATTTTTTCACTCCTATTCCTCATAGAGTGCCGGGGAAAACAGCGCCCGCTTACAGAAGACCAAGCACACTTTCAGAGGTCTTATTGTGACAGACACCTAAAAAAAGATGTTTTTTGTTGACATATATATGTAAAAGCATTATTAATAATAGCAACTTAACTGGTTACAAGAAAACGTGATACCCGTTTTTCCCCTTCCTGTCATCATTATGCAGGTAACGATTGTACGGTGACGAAAAGAGAAAGGAGTGTGCAATGATCAAGTCTGAACTCATTAAGTATCTCTCAGAAAAAGTCGGGGTAACCCATGAAGTCGCTGAATTGGCAGTGAACACCATTTTCAATTCTATGACTGAAGCCCTGGTAAAGGACGAAAGCATAGAAATTCGCGGCTTTGGAAGTTTCAAAGTAAGAAAATATCAAGGACGGAAAGGAAGAAACCCAAAAACCGGCCAGTTGATTGAT
>CALJBY010000016.1 GCA_938024025.1 uncultured bacterium | reverse complement strand
CGTGTGCATGCTAGCACCCTCCTCCGTAGTTGTACCCCAATGAAGGGAAACGGGAAGGGGTCAATAGGCACCTTACGAGTATGTTTGTCTTGGCACGGGTTATACGGGAATATTTCCGTGTTTTTTGGGAGGACGTGTTTCCCTTTTGTTGGCAATTGCCTCCAGTGCACTAATGAGTGAAGGCCGGGTATCCCGTGGCCTAATCACCGCATCAACGTAGCCGCGTGAGGCGGCAATATAAGGATTTGAGAAGAGCTCCCGATACTCATTTATTTTCTCTTGCCGTTTAGCTGCGGGATCGGAAGCTTCCTTGATTTCTCTACGATGAATTATGTTGGCTGCTCCTTCAGCTCCCATCACGGCAATTTCCGCTGCCGGCCATGAAAATACAAAATCAGCACCTAAATGGCGACTGCACATGGCGATATAGGCACCCCCATAGGCTTTTCGCGTAATCAGGGTGAGTTTTGGAACGGTAGCCTCAGAATAGCACCAGAGTAATTTTGCCCCGTGTCGGATAATGCCCGACCATTCCTGGTCTTTTCCCGGTAAATATCCCGGAACGTCAGTAATGGTGAGCAGGGGTATATTGAAGGAATCACAAAAGCGAATGAAGCGCGTTGCCTTATCGGAAGCGTTAACATCCAGGCATCCAGCCAAGTGCATGGGTTGATTAGCTATGATGCCAATGACGCGTCCATTGAGCCGGGCAAAACAGACAAGCATATTGGGTGCATAGTATTCGTGGGGTTCAAAAAAGTGTGCATTGTCTACAATAGAGCCGATAACATCCTTCATGTCATAGGTTTTGCGGGGGTCATCGGGGATGATATCGTCCAAGCGGGAATCGGTGCGGAGGGGATCGTCTCCTGTTTCCACTAGAGGAGGATCCTCCATATTATTGGAAGGAAGGTAGCTTAATAACTCCTTAATCGATGCAATAGCATCTTCATCGCTTTCGGAAGCAAAGTGGGCGACACCACTTCTGGAATTGTGTGCCATGGCACCACCCAGCTCTTCTTGGGAAATCTCCTCTCCCGTAACTGCCTTGATTACATCGGGCCCGGTAATAAACATATAGCTTGTGTTTTTAACCATGAATATCCAGTCAGTCATGGCTGGGGAATAGACGGCACCCCCCGCTGTAGGACCCATGATAGCCGTGATTTGGGGGATAACACCTGAAGCAGCAGAATTTCTAAAAAATATCTCTCCGTAGCCAGAAAGGGCATCCACCCCTTCTTGTATTCTCGCACCACCTGAATCGTCAATGCCTACAATGGGTGCTCCTGCTTTGAGAGCCAAATCCATAACCTTACAGATCTTTTTAGCCTGCATTTCACCGAGGGTTCCTGCTCGAGCGGTAAAATCCTGGGAAAAGGCAAAGACCGTGCGCCCTTCGACCAGACCATAGCCAATAACAACGCCATCGGAAGGTATTGTAGTCTTTGCCATGTCAAAGTTGACGCTTCGGTGGGTGACAAACAAGTCCAGCTCTTTAAAGCTACCAGTATCAAATAATAGATTGATCCGTTCCCGCGCATTCAGCTTACCGCGCTCATGTTGCTTCTGAACAGCCTTTTCACCACCCATCTCCCGTAATTTCGATTCTTTTTCTTGTAATGCCTTAATGCTATCCGCAACGATACCCATAAGAATTCTCCTTTAGCCGTAACCTCCGTAAGTATTTTTCAAGAGTCCACTATAGAAAATTTGATTTTTGTTTGTCAAGAACAAAAACAGAAGAATGCCCGGAAGAGTAGGGGCATACAGGGAAAAGAGTTCATAGGAACAGTAGGCTGAACGATCATACTTTCCAGGAGGCCTTTCTGCTGCCTGCGTGCCAGGAAGAACACAGCGCGTCCTGGAATGGTGTCAGTTTGCAGCATGAGCTATTTTTTTTGACCGGTTCGGCATACCCATGATCTAGGCGGGAGGTCAACTCTTGTGTGATTGTGCAGAATCCTTCCCGTGTGTTTTCTCCCAAATTTCATTTTTTAGTTTCCTCACCTTTTTCCTCAAAGAAAGCCTTTCCACTAAATCCAAAATGCTTCCCAGAACTATACCGACAAGGAACGGCATTAAAATCAAAAGGGAAATCGGAACTGGTCTCAGCAGTGTGCCAAAGAAGTTAAGCTGAATAGACTGAGCATTTGACAATGAGAACAAAACGAAGAACAAAATAATGAGGGCAAAAAAGAGAGTATTGAAAAAATTTTTCATAAAAATTCCTGGTCTTTATGGAGTAGTTGCGTAAATAGAGTGCAGTAATGAGCATCACCGCAGCGCAAGACTGGCGCCCAGAGATCTTCTCTCGCAGCGCCTGTGGTGCTACTTTTACCCGTAGTAGCACCACAGGGAGGATGCGGCCACCCATTTTTCTGAAATCAATGGAGAAAAATGACGTCTCCGCAGGTGCTCACCATAGAGGAACCATTACTCGCTCTTCCACAGTCCGTGAAGATTGCAGTATGCACGGGCTAACTGTACTTTTCCCTCAATGGTAAATGTTGCTTCAGGTTTTTGGCCCGGGGTTAAATACGCACGATAGAGTTTGTCTTCAGTCAAGATCCCTATTACCTCAATGTAATGCTTTTCCTCCATCGGGTGAGGTACTGCCCCAACGGCTGCACGTACCGTAGTCCCTTCCTGGGTGATGACCGGCACATGTTTTTCCACTGCAGCATCGGTAGTATTTCCCGGTAACAGTACCATATCCTGTCCGCAGCAAACAAGACTACCACCTGCCCCGCTAATGACTCCCACGAGATTGCCACACAGTTCGCATTTATAAACTTCGTTTCTTTGTGTCATGTTCATACCTCCTTGTGTGATGGTAATAATGAGAATAGCTGGTGAGCGATCAATGATACAAACATGTTATCCGCTTTGCACTAACTACAAAAAAAGGGTTCTTTAAAGCAAAGGGGTCAGGTGAACCCTGGCAAACTATGTTTTCCCCATAGTAGTGTTGTACAGTTCCAGATAACTATGGGCAGATCGATCCCAGGAAAAGTCTTCTTTCATGCCATTGGTCCTCAGTTTCCTCCATGCTCCTGTAGTATGAAATAGCTCTATGGCTTTTTGAAGTGTTCTTAGGAGAGCTTTTGGTGTATACGCAGTAAACTTAAACCCATTGCCTTTTCCTGTCTGCGGATTAAACGGTGTGATGGTATCGTCTAATCCACCGGTTGCCCGCACTACAGGTATGGTTCCATATTTCAATGCATACATCTGGGTAAGGCCACATGGTTCATAGCGGGAAGGGATGAGCAACATATCAGCTCCCGCGATAATGCGATGGGCGAGGGGTTCATCGAAGCCAACAGTCAGTGCTACCCGCCCTGGATTGTTTATGGCAGTCGTTTTCAGTGCTTCCTGGATAGATGCCTCCCCTGTTCCTAAAATGACCAGGCCTGCATTGAGCGAAAGGATGTCATCAAGTATCTTTATCAGGAGATCGAGCCCTTTTTGCGTATCGAGGCGGGATATCATTGCCAAGAGAGGTTGGGTGGTGAGCGATCGATCGAGATGCATCTCTTTAATAAGAGCTTCTTTACAGCGTCGTTTGCCTGCTATTTTTTTTAGAGAATAGGGGACCGCAAGATTACTATCGTCAGCCGGGTTCCAGACGTGGTAATCTGCTCCGTTTAAAATGCCGGTTAGGGAGGATCGTCTGTGGTGCAGTATCCCTTCCATACCCATGCCATAGTTATCAGTCTGGATTTCTTTTGCATAGGTGGAGCTAACCGTGGTGATACTATCTGCATAAACAATACCGGCTTTAAGAAGGCTTATCTTCCCCCAAAACTCAAGGCCTTCAGGGTGAAAGCATGTTTCTCGGGTAAGTCCTGTTAAGTACAGTTTTTCTGCAGGGAAAATCCCCTGGTAACCCAGGTTATGAATGGTGAAAATGGTCCGGGCTTTACCAACGAAAGGGCTGGTGGAATAGGGCCCTGCCAGAAGAGCCGGTACCAATCCCGATTGCCAATCGTTGCAATGAATTACATCCGGTGTGAAGGAAAGCTCCTCAGCGATACGCAGTGCCCCATGGGAATACACGGTAAAGCGCTCCAGGTTATCGTGGTAGTCACCCAGAGCAGTTCCGTATAAATGGGGTCGGTCAAACATATCCTCCCGCTCGATGAAATAAACCGGAACCTCTCCGGGAGTCTGTGCCTCCCAGACGCGAACAGAAAGTAGTGTCCCACCGAGAGGAACCTTCACATCATTGAAAAGGAGGTGCATCTTTATCTTTGAGTGTCTAACCATAGTATAGAGGGGGAGGACAAGCCGTATATCCAGGTCTAAACGGTTTAGTGCTTGAGGGAGACTGCCAGCCACATCAGCTAACCCTCCGGTCTTTGCGAAGGGGACTGCTTCGGGAGAGAGAAATAAAACCTTTATCCGTTCACGCATAGATTCTCCTTGCGCTTTCTGCCGATGGAGTATTTACAACTTATCTCTCGGCAGTGTCCTTGTAAACAGCATCCAGGAGCTGTGTGTATATATCAGTGAGACTGTAGAGCAGACTGTTCCACGAGGGCATGGAGCGTGGAAATAATCCTTGCTTGATGAAAGTCCGCCAGAGTCTTTTCTTCTTGATACTTTACGAGCATGAAGTGAGAGTAAGTATGCCCAGTGCATTTACTATCAGTGTTCGTTGCTGATAATGGTAGACAGGGAGCGTCTTCTACTGTTCCGTTTCTTTAATGCGAAGTTGTTCCAGTCTCTTTTTTTCCTCCTCCATTGTCTTTTTCCCCGCTTCAATAGCTGCTACAAGCTCAGCTTTCTTTTCCTTGGTGAGTTCTATTCCTTCACTAATGATCGTTTCTCGAATTTCCCTGATTTCATGAACCAGGTTTTCTATGTTCTCCTTAATGCCTTCATTCATCTGCCGAGCTTTTCTCCGTGCCCGTTCAGTTTGTAATTTCAGATAGTGACGAGTTCTGTCTCCGCTCGAAGGCGCATAGAGTATAGAAATGCCTGCGCCGAAAAAGGTTCCAACTAATAACCAGAATAAAGAACGTGAGATGCCTCGTGGAATGTTTTCTTCCGACATTGCAATCATCCTCCTTTGACAAAGTTCCGAAACGGGGGGGCCCCCGGAGGGTACCCTGTCGGGTATCCATAGACAGAACCCGTTACTGTGCAGCATGTTGTTTTTTTCTCTGTTCTCGATGCTTTCTATCCCATACCTCTAGGAGGTAATCCTTGTGCTTTTCAAACTTTACTGCCTGTTCTTCCACCAGATTTTCAGCCTCATGTGAAGACATTTTCCAGCTTTGTTTTACGAAGGAAGCCACCCGGGCGTAATAGAGGGGCGTTACGAGTTCGACGAGCTTTAACCGGTTGGCAGGCCACTGGTGAAAGGTGGCAGCTAGTTCGTAGAGAATGCGGACCCACGCATCTGTGGAAAGATGAAATGCCTTTCCATCCATTTCTGCAGCTTTTTGAATTTCCTTAAAACAGGTTTCACAAAAGATATCCTTCCAGAGGGAAGAAAACTGCTGAAACCCGATCTTGAATCGTTCAATCATACTATCCGCATCAACCTGCACCGGTTCAGGTTCCGTTGTGCCCTCGTATCCGAAAATTTCCAATGCCTCGCTACCCCGAACCTTTTTCCAGTACTCTTCATAATTTTCCATCAGAGAGAAGAGGGTCCATATGACCTGTCTGAACATGGGGCCGAGATGCTCACTCGGATCTTTTGCATCGTGAATTTTAACCCCTAAATTGGACTGGCAAATGCGAAACCCCTGGGTTACGGCATTGGTAGTCATCCAGATGTCAATGCCATATCGTGCTACATCTGTGTCCCACACATCCTGGTCAACATAAAACTGGGCAACATCTCTTGAAAAAGCAAAATCACCTCCAATGGGCTGACGGATGCGCTTGCCATAGAGCGAGCGGGTGAGGTTGTACACGATGTTGTTAGTAATGGTGCCATCGTACTTATGTCGCAGATAGACCGGGGCTACGAATTGGTATCCCTTGGTAAGTACCGGATCAAGCAAATAGAAGATCCAGCCTGAGGTAATGCTCCGCAGGTCTGAATCCACCACAGCACAGGCATGAACGTGCAGCCGCTCGGCTGTCTCGAAGATGGAGCGCAGTGCGGTGCCCTTTCCCCCAGGCCCCCGGTAAATAGAGACAATCTTTTCCTGCCAGGGCTTGATCTGAAACTCTTTTGCTACTTCCCTGGTATCATCCGTAGATCCACCGTCAGCGATATGGATCACACTTCTTTTATTCTTATAGTGTTTGGCTAATCCATGGGTGACCATCTGAATAACGTGAGCAAGGGTGTTCTCGTTATTGTAACAGGGAATACCCACCAGGATATCTGCTCCATCGATTTCCTCGATCCGCTTAGCAGTATATCCTCTCAGTGCTGTATCATAGTTCATAGAACACTCCTCCGCACTCGCTTAAGAATGTAGTTTTGTGAAGTGTACTAAAGACTATAAACAAAAAGATCTCAAAATACAACCCGTTGCTAAAAAAATGTTCCTACGCCCTTATGAGAATGGATGCGGACTCATCCATCAGAAAACGGAATGATTTCTTAAATACTATTC
>CALJBY010000015.1 GCA_938024025.1 uncultured bacterium | reverse complement strand
AGCGACAAAATTCTCTTCTCTAATGATGCCTTTGGTCAACACCTGGCATCGTCAAAGCGATTCGATGATGAGGTGGGTTGGGAAGTTATCCGGCCTGAAGCTGAAACCTACTTTGCAAACATCGTTTTACATCTGGGGGCCCCGGTACTCAAAGCACTTGAAGCCGCCAAAGGTTTAGAGATTGAGATGATTGCCCCCTGTCATGGCGTTATCTGGCGCAAAGATATCGCTAAGATCGTTTCATCCTATGTCTCCTGGGCACAGCACGAGTCAAAGGAAAAGGTGCTGGTCATCTATGACACCATGTGGGAAAGTACGGCACAGATGGCAAAAGCTATACTTGAAGGTGTCCGTGAGGAAGGCGTTGAAGTAAAACTGATGAATATCACCAAAACGGGCAGGACAGCAATCATGAAAGAAGTCCTCGATGCCAAAGCACTCCTCATCGGCTCACCTACCCTCAATAACGGCATGTATCCAACGGTAGCTGACTTCCTCTGCTACATGAAAGGTTTGAGGCCACAGGGAAAGATCGGGCTTGCATTTGGTTCATTTGGATGGGGCGGTGGAGCAACCAAGGCGATCGAGGAAGAGCTTAAAGCAACGGGTGTAGAGATTATAGAACCTGCCCTGCACTATCAATTTTTACCTGATAAGGAAGAGCTTAATCAGTGCAAAGAACTGGGTAAGAAAGTAGCATTGCGTGTAAAACAATAGGATTATCAACTCGCCACAATTTGATTCGTTTTGGCTAACTAAATAATCATTTTCTATTGAGGCATTACCATGAATACCATAAGTAACGCATTAGCTATTTTTTGCTTCCTGCTCATGGTTCCACCCGCACTGGCACAAACAGTTGACCCTGAAAGCTGGTCTCCCACCTGGATTAACCCTGCATGGGAAAGGCCCGCGAACATGATTCCCGACAGCGCAATCAGCCTCCCGGGAGATCTTACCGTTGATCAACTGGAACAACCAACACTGTGCGGTGGCTGTCACAATGATATCTTTGAACAGTGGGAAGGCGGTGTTCATGCCAATGCATTGAACGATCCTATCTTCCAAAAGGTTACCAAACTGTTTCTTTCGGAAGTAGGTACAGAAGGTGACCGTGAGGATGCAAGGAGCTGTGTCCGCTGTCACACTCCCCTTGGACACCTCTCTCGAGCGGTCGAGACAACCGAGGCAGACTATGACAGGGTTACTCTCGAAAATCGATCGGGAATTTTCTGTGATTTTTGTCACAGTGTTAAAAGCAGTGCCGGAGTGGGAAATGCCCCCTTCACCGTTTCTATAGAAGAAGCAGCTGAGGCGAAGAAAATCAAATGGGGTCCTCGAAATGATGCTGTCTCTCCCTACCACGGAACAGCCTTCTCCGATCTCCACACCAAATCAGAGATGTGCGGCATGTGTCATGACGTAACCCATACCTTAAACGGGACACCCCTTGAGAGAACGTACACCGAATGGCGTGAGGGTCCTTATAATACGGGCGATCCTGCAACCACGGTCTATTGCGAAGACTGCCACATGCGCCAGCTTCCCGGAGTACCCGCTACCGGTTCAACCGAGCGACCTGACAATCCGGGCATTTCCGGTAGTGGAGGAAAAGAGCGCGAGCACGTTTACACACACTATCATGTTGGAGGGAATACAGTTCTCCCCGCTCTTTTTGAAGGGGGCGAACAAAATGTCCAAATGGCAAAAGAGCGGCTTCAGAACTGTGCAACGCTGGAAATTACTGCTCCACCCCTGCCCCTCATATGGCAGGGGGCAACAATCCACGTAAAGGTAAACAATGTGGGGGCTGGTCACTATTTACCCACGGGACTAAGTGAAGTTCGTGAAATGTGGCTTGAAGTCAAGGTAAAGGACGTCCTGGGAAGAATACTTTTACACTCAGGAAAGGTAGATGCCAATGGTAACCTTGACCCACAAACTCGATTGTTCAATATTCAACTGGCAGACAGCCAAGGCAACCATACCTTCAATGTTGCAATGCCTGACCATGTCCTCTCCGATAATCGCATTCCACCAAAGGGCTCCAGAACAGAACAGTTCAGCTTTCTCGTTCCCCTAACCGGCATACTGGGATACACCATCGAAGCTGCCCTAAGGTACCGCAGTGCTCCCCAGTCCTTAATTGATGATCTCTTTGGTGAGGAAACCTTTCCCCTGCCCATTATTGAGATGGCCTCTGCTGAAGCAGCAGTAAAGCTTGTTGATTAATATTTCTTACACCATAGCTTAGAAGGAGGTTTATAGATGACAATTGAAATTAATGACGCCAGCTTTAAAAGCGAAGTTACTGATTCTGCAATACCCGTTCTGGTCGATTTCTGGGCACCCTGGTGTGGGCCCTGCAAGATGATCGCTCCCGTTCTGGAGGAAATTGCCAGTGAATATGATGGCAAGGTTAAAGTGGTAAAGATTAACATTGATGAAAACCAAACAACACCTTCAACCTACGGTGTCAGAAGCATCCCTACTCTCATTTTGTTTAAAGATGGACAGGAAGTAGAAAAAATCATAGGAGCTCAGTCCAAACAAAACCTTAAGCAAATGGTTGATAAATCGTTGTAATTAGAGAGCACTGTATCGATTGAATGCCAACCTTCCCTGTTATCTATTGGGACCTCTTTAACTACTGAGCATGCAACGGGGCATTCTGCCCACTCGGTACTGAGTTGCACGCAAGATAACTTATACTTCTTATGTAACCCCTCTTGTTTGAATTTATTATCCAGGTTGATTACATTTATCCTAACGCGAACACCTGTGTGCGTTCCTCATGCAAGCATTTACCATTGAAGCACTTGACAGCATCAAAGACATGTCAATGTCATTGATGGCCAACTTTACTGCAAAACGGCCCTTTACACACTATGCAGACATCCGCATTGAACTCTCAGAAGAGAGAGGGGCGTTCTGCGAAAATGGTGAATCAAAATACAGTGGCATGGACTACGGTTTTTCATTTGGGGTAAGGGTACTGGCCGGGGACGACTCTATCTCCCCCGGTTATTTCGGCCTTACCCTCGGGAAAGAGGCCCTCCACCGTTTCGAATCCATGCTGGAGGCCGGTCTCAATCATGCCTATGAACGGGCACTAGTGAACGCACGCTGGAAAAGCGAAACAAAAAAACGATTTAAAAGACTGGGGGAAAGTCTTTGGGACATG
The DNA here is from genome assembly GCA_938024025.1 of uncultured bacterium. Lineage (GTDB taxonomy): Bacteria > Desulfobacterota > WTBG01 > WTBG01 > WTBG01 > CALJBY01. Next base: position 2,080 of record CALJBY010000015.1, on the reverse strand, counting down.
CATCTCGCTCCAATAAAAATTTGCCACGACACCATACCGCCCGAGTTTTCAATAGACCCCTTAAGTATTTCTCCTCAAAAAATCTCTCGCTTTATCACCGATATCTCCAAGGAAATTAAGGCACTGGATAGCAGCATTGCATACAATCAGATCGGTGCATCCACCATGCTTTTAAGAGAGTTTTTCGCATCGAGCGAAGGGGCAGCACTGGACCAGACCTTCGCTCTCACCCATGGCATAACCTATGTTGTCGCCTCCGGCAGGGAAGGTGTGCAGGAACATTACGATGATATCGGACACCAGCGTGGTTGGGAAATCCTCGAGAACGGCTACGGTGGCCCCTACCTTTACAACAAGGACCTGAGAACATTTTCCCGTGATCTGGCGCAGGAAACGATAGAACTCTCAAACGCCCCTGCACTTAAGGGAACAGCTGATCCAGTAACCGTCGTTACCGACCCTCACTTTAACACGCTTGTCGCCCATGAGATCATAGGCCATCCTAATGAACTGGACAGGGCCCTGAAGATGGAGACCTCTTACGCAGGCCGTTCCTGGCTTTTTCACAGCCTGAAGCACAATCAAAGAGGCAAACAAGTCGCATCACCATTAGTATCCGCCTACTCGGACCCATCCCTACCCGGGTTTGGACACTACACCTATGACCATGAGGGAACCCCGGGGAAAAAAGTCTATCACATAGAAAAAGGTATCTCTCAGGAATTCATTAACAGTAGGCAAACGGCCGCTATCCTTAAGGTAGAACCTAACGGGTCCTATAAAAGCAACGATGCATCAGTCGTTCCCCTGATCAGGATGTCAACCACGGTTTTTGAATGCGGGTCACAAGCACCTCAAGACATCTTAGGAGAGGTTGATCACGGCTACTATGTAGTTGGTCACCGTATACCCTCTATTGCCGAATCAAGAGAAAATTTTCGCATCACCGCAAGAAAAGTCTATGAAATAAAGAATGGGAGGATAGGTCAGCTCTTTCGCGATGGGGGCATTACCGCTGACACCCGTGATTTTCTCATGCAGATAGATGCTGTTGGCAATGACTTGAGGATATACCCCATTTCCAACTGCGGGAAAGGGCAGCCCATGCAGTCAAAGAAACTTGGTAACGGTGGACCAACACTCAGGAGTAGAGCCTGTTTGACCGGTACATCAGCGTAACGGACACGACTGTCTCATCGCCCCCCTACAACAGTCACCTGGATCTTACTGAAACGTGCAGCTGTTTTTCAATTATAAGGAACACATAAGTGGACCCTCACATCAAAAAAGTAGTTAATGAAGGGATGGAGTATCTCTCTAATAAGGATGATGTCCAGGAAGCAGAAGTCTTTGCTTCGGTCAACTCCATTTTTACCAGTAGAATCAACTATACCTCACATCTACCCTGTAACGGCCTGGAAGAACCTAAATCCACCCAATCGCACGGCGTAGGCCTTCGGGTTGTCTTCAAAGATGCAGATGGTGTAAAGATTGGCTTCGGTCAGGAAACAGGTTCTCTCACCAGGGAGGCAATTGAGTCCGCATACAGAAAAGCTCAAGGGGGTGCAGTTCACGATCCAGATTTCCACGGTCTTCCCTCACCATCAAAAGATGAAAGAATGCTGTGGAACTATCACGACGAAAAAATTTTAAGCCTCTCAGATGAAGATCTGGTAGCTATCGGCTGGAAGGCAATTCATGCTGCCCTTGAAGAGTACGAACAATCCCCTCTCATTAAAAAATACACCCCCGATGAGCTCGGATTAATTCTCGGCGGTGATGTAAGTATCATTCAGGAAGAAATAGCCATCGCATCAACCCATCTCCAACCCGTTCAGGAAGATACATCGACCATAATCTTTTCATCACTCACCTCGATGATAGAAAAAACTAACAGCAAAGGCTCCGGATGCTCAGTCGGCACTCATCTGGATGACTGTAACGGTGAAGCGGGTAAAATGGCAGTAAAGAGTGCACTCCACTCTGTCGGAGGGAAAGAGATAGAAAGTGGTTCCTATCCGGTAATCCTGGCACCCCAGGCGGTTGCCGATATTGTGAACAATGTTCTTATACCTTCCCT
>CALJBY010000014.1 GCA_938024025.1 uncultured bacterium | reverse complement strand
ATTTGAATATTTTAGTGGATGGTTGAACAGGTGCGACAGAACCAATTGATCTACCTGACGGTACAAAAATCGCTTTTTAAGCTGGAGGAGAAATTCTATGGGCTGATTAGTTTCCAGGATATAAACTCTGAACTGGATAAGAAGGAACTGGATTCGTGGCAAAAGATCATACGGGTTTTGACCCATGAGATTATGAGCAGTATTTCGCCTGTTACCTCCTTGTCGGAGCATTTGCTGAAAAAGATACAGGATGGGCCTGATACAGACAAGAAAACTGATGGGAGACTGATGGAGGATCTTACCGAAGGACTGGAGATCATCAATACACGTGGGGAAGGCCTTATGGAGTTTGTCCGCCATTATCATTCCCTTACACACCTTCCCATACCTGTGCTGGCGGAAGTTCAGCTCAGCCCATTTCTAAGCAGGATCCTGAACCTTGTTGAACCGGAATGCAGGGCTAATGAAATCGCTATTGACCTGGAGGCAAGTGAGGACATCAGGCTCTCCATTGATCCCCAGTTGATCGAACAGGTATTGCTGAACCTGATCAGAAATTCCATTCAGGCACTGGAAGGGATAGAACGCGGAAAAAGTATAATCCTAGAGGCAGACAACGTTAAGACAGGGGTCAGGATCTCTGTCAGAGATAACGGTTGCGGCATTGACATGGATAATATGGACAATATCTTCATACCCTTCTATACTGCCAGAGAGAAAGGCTCGGGGATAGGACTGAGTTTTGCCAAACAAATTATGCGATTGCATAATGGACATGTTGCTGTGAAATCTGATAAGGGTGACGGTGCCGAATTCTTACTTAAGTTCTGAAAAACATGGTTCAGGTGCAGAAAACTTTAAGAAGAAGGCAAAAGAGTAAACAAATGCATTTTGGGGCAAACGAAATACTTATTTTTCTGGATTTTTAATTTGTAACCATCACAATATCAGGATGATATAGTTGAAGAGGTAATTAAATACTTAAAAACAGTAACAAAACACACTCCGCTACCGACCTCAATATGAAAACCGAATTCCTTGATAATAAAGGAGTTCGGTTTTTGTGTGCCATGCATGCCACTCACCTCTAGGGTGCAAGTCCCGAGCGGGCCAAGTTGACAGGAACCGCTAGCAATTTGCAAGGGTAGGACCATGAGGTTCCATCTGAAGGAAGCAATAAGCAAATAATAGTTTTGACGTACAGGAACAGGATATAAGGCCTACCAAGGGAGGGTAACCGTGCAATAGGAAGGAATGCCCAACTGTCAACCGTAACCCTGGGGGTAAATTCTGCAAGACTATTAGACAGGGGAGTGACTTTTTTAACACCGGGATAAAACGCTACCAGCAAACCGAACATTTTAATACCACCCTCTTGTGTTGCTGATTTAAAGGGGATTTTCAGAGGGGTGTTTTCTGTTATTTCGATGGTGATTTCCAGTTTCACTTTCCAACCTATACCGTGCAACATGTTCAGAAGGGGACCTTTGTTCTCACCCCAAGAGGTCGTGGCACTACATGGCACATTATTAGCCTATTCCCATAAACGCAAAAAAGCACCAACGATCGTTGATGCCTTTTGTCTGTTGAGATCAGCGGGGCTGTATTTATCACGTTTTCGCTTTCCCGGGCTTTTCTTTCTTGTTTTTCCCATATTGTTCCTGCAGTAGTTTCCCTTGGTATTCCCGGTAACTGGGACCATTGATCTCCACGATCACCGAGTGATGGAAGATGCGATCCAGTATTGCCGAAGTGGTGAGCGGATCACCCAGGAACTCAGGCCAGAGTTCTTTCTCGACATTGGATGTAAAGATCAGCGGCCTATCATCGTTGTAGCGTTTGTTGATCACCTTAAATAACAGGTGTGCTTCCTTGACCAGTTTTAACTCCAGGCGGTCATGTCCCATCTCATCAATGACGAGCAGCTCAGGGTTAATATATTTTCGCATTCTCTTTTCCAGGGTCTTTTCAAACACCCCCAGGTTCAGGTCCGTGAGCAGGCTGCTTAAGGTGGTGTAATAGGTTCTGTACTCCTTCTGGCAGGCCAGTAGTGCCAGGCTCTGTGCCAGATGACTCTTCCCTGTGCCGTTGGTACCCATGAACAACACAGAAGTATTACGCTCCATAAATTCCAGGGTGGCCAGGTCCATGACCAGGCGGCGGTCCAGGTCAGGCTGGAAGTCAAAATCAAACTCAGAGATCATCTTCAGGGGCTGGGGCAGATGGCTGTTCCTGATCAGGTTCTTGACCCGTCGCTGCCTGGTGGCAGCAGCCTCCGCGCGAACCACCTCGTTGATAAAATCAAAGTACCCCATGGTTTGTTCATGGGCCTTGTCGATCAACTTTTGGTACTGCCCACCTAAGTGCTGAAGCTTCAAATAGCGGCAGTTATCGGTGAACTGCTCGCTCTGCCGCTGTGTGGGATTTACTCTCTTAGTACTCATTGTAATGGTTGTTATTTCTGGGTTTAATGGATAATCGGGTGCTGTATCGCGACTCGGAGTTGTTCTTCAAAAAGCCTTCGATATCTCCCGCATCATAGACATTAAATTCCTGTGCCCGGTTAACGGCCATCATAATGTCTTCGGTGTGGTAGTTTATCTTCAGGGCCAGCAGCCTTCGCAGGTGCGCCCCCCAGGAATGAGGCTTATGTTGCTTTAGCTGATCGATATACTTTGCCATATCAGGGGCAAAGCTTTCAAGGCGGGATATTATATCCGAGACAGGAAGTTCAGGCTTCTTTCCCATTTTCTGGTGCACTCCCACATACCGGCCCTTCTGCCCACTCTGTGCCAGGGGATGCACGGCCAGCTGCTTACCATCAGAAGAGTATACGATGACCTCTTTCTCGGTAATGCGTACCGGGCAGACCTCGTAGATGTACTTCTGTGGCACCACATACAGGTACCCTTTCCACTGTACGCAGGACTCCTGGTTAACCACCAGGTGGGCCACATGCGAGGTGTCATAATGGTTCTTCGGTAAGGCCTGCAGGTAAGGATGCTCCTCTGCGAACAGATCAATGGGCCTCCTTTTCGTAGTACCATGGATGCGGGTATCGTTTACCTCACTGAGCCATTGATGCAGTTGATGTTTCAGATCCTCTATGTCTTTGAACTTCCTCGCATTTAAAAAGCTCTTCTTCAGATAGTGGAAGGGCCGCTCAACCTTCAAATTTTCCGTTGGATTGCCCGGGGTAATGGTCTGGGGGGTGAAGCGATACCAACTCGCAAAGGCAAGGTACTTGTCGTTATAGACCGGATTACCAGGCTCCCAGCGGTACACACAGGCCTTCTGGTTGTCACTTTTGATCTCCCTGGGTACACCATCCATGTAAATAAAGGCCGCTATCAGTTCACGAAAAAGAGTATCCTGCTTCTTATCCTCCACCACCGAGACGTATTGCCGGCGGGAGTACCCAAGGATGTAACCGAAGAAAGTGACCCGGGTAAGATCTCCCGGCTCCCTGGAGGTAAACTGGATGTAATATTCACTCCAGTCATGAGCAGCCCGCTGACCTGGTAGCGTTTCTACCATCCGAACCGGCGTTTTTGAGCCCACCTCACGGATAGCCTTCAGGTAATCACGAACAATGGTCTTTCCACCATCAAAACCCTTCTCCTGAAGATGCTCAATAACCCGCTGTCCCGTGATATCAGGGTATCTCTCCAGCAAATCACCAATGTAACTTTTATACGGATCCAGCTTGCTGACCCGGTCGGTTTTCTGCCTGATCGGGAGATCTCCGGTGGTATCACGTTTCTCCGAGTTTGAGGCCACTACCCGGCGCACCCGCTCACGGGAGATATGCAGCTCCCGGGCGATGCGACGGATCGACCAGCCAAGGCTCGCAAGGGTGACCACCTTGTTCTCTGTTTGATTGTCTTTCATACTTCTTATGGTTTATCGATTTCCAATTCACTGGTTAGGCATATGATCTTTTCTGACAGATCGTTCAACTCTTCCAAAAAGGGATAGATGATCTCCTGTTCGCTTGGGACAAGATCTCCAAAACGACGGTCCTCAAGGCTTATCCTGACTATGTCCAGTTGCGGCCAGATATTCATCACACCCTGCATCAGTTCATTGCCATAAGCACTCAGCCTGTCATCATAAGGATGTTCCGGCAAATCAGGCTGATTCCAAAGAAAGTGTTCCGGGTGGGCCAGGATTGCCCGCTGCTCATCTTCATCTTCTGCCTCCAACCAGGCATCAACCAAACGCTCACTCAAACGGCTCGATAAATTAAAACGACTGATCACACGGGCAAGATCCACCTGATTGCCCCGGGGCAACCGCATCAGGGCCCGCGCATGCCGGCTGGTGATCACTCCCATGCGGATCTCTGAGGCTACCTCTTCATCCAGCTTGCTGATCAGCGATAAGCGACGGCTAACCCATGATGGACTCCGGTCAACCAATTTGGCCAAGTGACGCTGTTGCACATCACCATACTCCAACATGGACTTCAGAACCATCGCCTCTTCCCATACCTCCATCGATTGGTTCGTGCGGTTGTAACTCAATAACAATACCTTGGCCTCTTGATCATCCACATCAACCACATAACACTCCATATCCACGATCATCAGGTACATGGCTGCATATACCCGCTTAAATCCATCAATGACCTGATAATCTCCCTCGTGGACACGAACAATAATAGGCTGCAACTGCCCTTGATGGCGCATCGACTGTTCGATCTGTTCCTTGCGGCTCACATTCATGATCCTAAAATCAGATAAGGACAGGTCCAGGGACTCTGTCGGTATGACTTCAATTCTTGGAAGCACAGGCTCTTGGTTTTAATGCCGGTAAAAGTAGAGGGCCGGCTTGGTCTGTGCAATCGAGTCTGTATTTACAATCAGCCCGTTTATAAAGGTGAAAACCCCTGTGCCCCAGTCATAGCACGCAGTTGAACCACTAACGCGTCTGTATTTACAATCTTTTCTCCCTTTGTAACAGGGATCAACGCGTAGGCCCCGTCAATAGTGGCCTGCAGAGATAACGCGTCTGTATTTACAATCATTGAACCCCCATCTTTCGAGCGGCTCTTATTACGCTTCCTTTGTAGTTCACAGTTACGCCGATCGTACTCAGGATGACTTTCCCGGTACGTAGCCTGATAGGCATGACCTGGCCGCTTTGCATAACAAGCCTTCTGGCTCTCAAGACGCTTCTTGCGGTGAGTTTTATTGGTACGATATTCCTTCCTGCCCCAAGCGTTCTTACGGGCTTGCTGGCAAGATGGGGCAGAACAATACTTCTGTGATTTCTTTAAGCGGGGATTACGTGATACGGTTGCACCACAATGACGGCAAGTGAAGGTTCCAGGCATCGATCTTCTTTTTCAGTGCCTGAAATTGGAGAAATTGCTATAAATCGTTGGAAGTGGTAGTGTTTTTTACCGGTAGGTGGTAGTGGTATACTCCGACGTTAAAACCAGTTTACGAACCATCTTAAGCTCTGGCATATTATCTAACAATGTTTGCAGATAATATCGCTCATTCAGATCTTTAATATCCGATA
>CALJBY010000013.1 GCA_938024025.1 uncultured bacterium | reverse complement strand
GTATAGGACGTGTGGGGCCAGGGATCAGGACTGCCCTGATTCCAGGTAGCCGAAGACGAGCGATGAGAGGTAAGGGACCAGAAGTCGATGGTATGGCAGGTCGTACAGAGTGCGGAAAACCGGTTGTCCATAACTAAAAACTTGCCATACTGATCATCATGTGCATCATGACAGCTTGTACATTGGAGCTGTCCCGTTTTGTCGAGTTGCACCGGAGTACCGCGTAGCACTGAAGGATAGGTCAACTGGCCATTTCGGCCAGCTAAAGAACTGTCGTAGACAAATGAAATGGGGTGATCGTCTGAAAGATCGAGTCCGAGATTTGATGGTCCTGAAGGCATTCTCGTGGTACCACCCCTGAAGGTAACCGGTACAGTCCTGCCTTGTTGCATGCTGAGAGCGATGGTCCCATCATGGCACGAGAGGCAGAGCCGGGAAACACCTGTTGGCTGACCAACTTCCGCTTTGAGCGTTGAACTGTCGTAGGTAGTATAAACGATCCTGCTCATGGATTGCCAGAGAGGCTGCCCCTGGCCTTCCCTGTGAGGGGTATGACAGAAGGTGCAGACCGGCTGGTCAATGCTCGTCGCCTTAACACTGCCGGGCCCGGTGACTGAAAGATTGTGCCTGCTGTAGATTACACTCTGCGTGGCGTGTGCTCGGGGGATGCTTAAGAACAACAGGGTAATCAGAACAGCTCCTCCCCAGAATGTTCGTTCGCTCACCGTTCACCTCCCCCTAGAAATCTGAAAATCTGAACCCGCTGGTTATACGAGTCAGAGACAAAGATACGATTGGTGTGATCAATATAGAGTGCATTCGGTATCCAGAATTGTCCTGGTTCCTGTCCGGCCTCGCCGAGGTAGAGAAGAAGGGACCCCGCTTTGTCGAAAATCTGAATTGCATCAAAAATAGCGTCCGTCACATAGATGTTTCCTGCTCTGTCAAGGGCAATACCTTTTGGATGGGAAAACTCCCCAACCCCGTCACCCTGCTTGCCGAAAAGGTAGAGAAATTCTCCATCCGGGTTAAAGACCTGTACCCTGAAATTGAGTGAATCGGTGACATATAAGAGTCCGTTCTGATCTATACTCATAAAGGTCGGAAAATTGAAGGCTCCCGGTTCGACACCCCTGCCTCCGATGCTGAAGAGAAAGTTCCCCGGAAGATCAAAAACCTGTATAACATGTGCATTCGAATCAACGACATAAAGCCTCTTCAACAGGGGGTGAATCGCAATACCTGCGGGGCGGGAAAGTCGATCTGCTCCTCCAATCTCCCTTTCAGGCTTACCGTTCCCGTTGAACACAAAGATTTTTCTCAAGATCGAATCGGAAATATAAAGATTGTCCCGATGATCTACCGCAACATCGATGGGAGAAACGAGATGCTCTTTGCCAAACTTTTTAATCTGATCATAGCGGTGATCCCGCAAGTTGAATACATGGACTGTCGACATCCCGGGATCAGCTACATAGAGTATCTCTTCCCGGGTTACGAAAATACCGGACGGTCGCACTATGTGCTGGGATGTCTTTTTCCCCGTTAAAACGCGCACTACCTTTTTAAAAAATGATGGTGCAATGCCCAGATCATCCGGTTTAGAAATGGAGGACAGATACTCTATACGGGCAACATCAGGAGGAGCAGGCCACACCAATGACGGCCCTTCCCGATTTAGTGTGTGGACGGGCGGCTTGCTGCATCCCATGTCCACAAACAGCAGCACTGCAATAAGAAGATAACGTACTTTTCCCGGCACCACCCTTCCTCACAAGATATCAAAGTAACGGATCAGCCTCAGCTCCAAACGTAGATTTTCCCTTTTTTCCCGAATTCTATCCCAGTCATAGTAATCTGCTTTGAATTCCACGGTAAGCGATCTGAACCGACTGCTCACATCCCAGGAAGCTCTCCATCCGCGATCATCAATATTCGTCCCGTCTTCACGTATGTATGCCACTTCCAGATCGGTATTTATCCGAGGGCTGATCTGCGCATTTATAGTTGCATACACACTATCATAGGTGACATCCCCCACATCATCCTTATAATCAGTTTTGGTATGATCCCCGTTAATGCTGAGGAGGGTAGACGTGGTGGGATTAATCTGAAATCTTCCATTAAACCGCACGGCTTCGAAGGGTATAAGATCAGAGGTATCATCTTCATATTCAGCGTTGAAGAAAAACCAGCGCCACTTGACCTCGGCACCATAGGTGTTACTCTTGGTATCTGATAAAAAGTTTACCGTGTCATCACGCACATAACCGGATCTGAGATGGTAGTCGATGTGGTTAAGGCTGTAGTAGAGGGTGAAAAACTGTTTTAAGTCGTAGCGAAGATAGAGGGTATTACCGAGAGTTGTGTAGGTGAGTTCGGGAGAAACTGCATAGTCGTAGTCAACATGCAACGTGCTATTATTGGTAATACCAACTCTCCTGATTTCTATAAGATTGCCTCTTTCAACTACCCGGTAGTCGACACCTTCGGTCAAAATTCTTCTCTCCCCATTTTTAACAACAATGGAGCTTGCACGAATATTGGTGTTGCTGAGCACAACCCGCATGCCATCAATAAGGGTAATGATTTCGTTGAATATCCGCCGGGTGTTATCTTCATTCGCCCGGTACTCGATATCCCGGTCAGTAACGCGATACATAAACCCCCACCCTGCTGAAAAAATACCCCCCGGTACGTTTTTTCGATAGTCAAGATCAAGTCGTGGTCCATAATAGTACTCTTCAAAATCATCCTCGTCGATTACGCTGAACTCCCCCTTGATCTCGGTTTCAAGACTCTGATAGAGCCGGTGGAGAAAGCCGAAAGATCCCTGGTAGAGGTTAGAGGTAAAGTCTTCCGAACTGATGGTGTCATTGGTAAAGCGTGAGTAGGTGAAGTTGTAGAGCGTGCGAAAAGTATCCGAATGATCAAGATAGAAGTGTTCAATGATCTGGAACTGATTGGTGTCAATATCTCCGGAGGTATTATAATTAAAAACAGTTGAAGTCCCGTGCAGATTGAGATAGTCAATAACATTGACGAGCATTACATCATTCCGGATGTGTTCAAATTCAGTAATGACCTCATCGGTTGTTTTATTGTAGGTATAGCGAAGGTCGCTCTTTATAATATCACGCCAGTCATTGGAGACCTTAAACTCCACCTTATCTTCCTCCCTATCCCGTGTATACCGGCCCGTATCCTCATCTACGTCCTGCGTTAGTATGAAGAGGCTCGAAGGGAAAAGATCATTAAAATACTGGAAGAAGGCACCATAACTCTGGGTATCCACCTCCGTTGTCTCAAAGACATCCTGGTCAATTCTGGTGGAAAACTGATTAGCAAACAGGTTAAAATTGAAATCCTTCTCCTGCAAAAAATTGAGGTTCACGTCATATTCCCACAGTGTTTCGTCCTGGTCATCGTCAAAGTCCCCATACCTGTCCTCCTGGCGTAAGCCAACCGTGCTTTCAGCGGTAAACTCAAGGAAGTTTTTATGGTAGACAGCACCAGTGGTATCGATGGTAAGGCGTTCCTCAAAGAGGTTTCGTTTCTGCTCCCAGTTAACATCCGGATCAAGATCATCACCTTCTCTGCGCGGACGTCTATTCTCATCATCCTCATACTCATACCGTAATTCTAATGCAGCGTTGAGGTCCTGGAGGGTAATGGTTCTAAACGAATCAGTATCATATGCAGCATACCCGGCATTCACAGGATGAGCAGGCAAACAAACAAAGGAAATGACAAGGGTGGTGAAAAGTGTAATGCATATAAAGTGTGGCAGTGGTCTATGCATATCTCATGTGTTGTAACCACTCTGGTATCCAGCAATCAAGGATCGGAATTCAGAATGCATTACGCCCGGGTTTAAAATTTTCAGTTTGTATCCGTCTCGTGAACCTTGTCGTTTTCTCTGTTTTCAAGCCGCAGCATATCGTCCTGGGGCACCGTTTCTTCAAGGACCCCTTCCTGCACCGTACCGTCCCTGATGTCCTTTTTGTAAACGACCACATCCTCTTTGACGAAGAATCGATCTTTCCCGCCATGGGGATCGTGACATGCAAGGCACACAAATTCCACTCCTTCCGTATCCCTGTGTTCCTCTGTCTTATAAGCATCTTCCCTGTTTTCC
>CALJBY010000012.1 GCA_938024025.1 uncultured bacterium | reverse complement strand
TGTCACATCTTTTGCTTTGCTGTATTCCGTATAGAGGGAAAGGAATCTGCTGGCATCACCCTTTGCCCTGTTTACCCTGTCCAGGGCATATCCTTCTGCTCCTTTTATCGTCTGCTCCGCTTCACCCCGTGCCTTGGGAATAATTTTGTTGTACTCCTCTTTTGCCTGATAGATTAACCGTTCCTTTTCCTGAACGGCCTGGTTAACTTCATTGAATGAGGGCTGCACCGGTTCAGGAACATTGGTCTTTTTTAATTCAACGTTTACCAGTTTGAGCCCCGTTTCTGACTCAGTTAAAGCCTGCTGCAGCTTTATCCTCACCTCATCTGCAATCTCTTTCCGCTTACTGATGACCTCATTTATGCTGCGGTCACCCACTACCATGCGCACGACCGATTCTGACATATCCCGTAACGTGAGCGGCACATTTCTTACCTTAAACATGTACTGATAGGGATCATCAATTCTAAACTGTACGATCCAGGGAACAACGGCAGTATTCAGGTCCCCCGTAAGCATCAACGACTCGTTGAGATACCTCGTGCCAGAGGCATATTCGGTTTTGATCCCGGCTCGCAGTGTTCTTAACCCAAATTCCTCCGTATAAACATACTTCACCTTGACCTTGGTGAGTTTTTCGATGCCACGGGGGAGTTTGAAGTGAAGCCCTGGCGTTGTTGTTCTCACATATTTACCAAACCGCTGAATGATACCGACCTCATCAACTCCCACGGTATAAATACTTGAAAACACTAGCCAGACAACAATAACCGCGGCAATGATAAAGAAAATATTAGACCGCCCACCCTTAAACCCTTGAGTCAGACTCTTTAAAACCTTATCAAATTCAGGTGGTAAACCACCGTCTCCCCGCCCCCAGGGATCCCTGCCCCTGTTCTCTCCATTCATAACCATCCGTGCTCCTTCAGCTTGTTGTTAATTGCAGGTAGCTACTCTTTTCACCTGATTGAAAATTACAGAATAATTTAATACCATAGCCAAATTTCACTACCATGTCAAGGTTAATCATTCCAGAAGAACTACTTAAAAACGCATAGGTTGTTCACTAAAAATATCTTGACTTCAAAAACCCTCCGATGCTATTTTTCACAGTACCCATTCACCATCTAACGAGTCACACGCGCCACTCATCCATTACCAGTTTCTGCCTACTCGTGCTGGTAGACTATTCGAGGACTAACATGGAATTAGTTACGCTACAGGCAACCACCTTGCCAGATGCCTGGTTTCAAGCACTATGGCATATTTTGAAAGATGGGGTACCCGAATATACAATCGATCTGGGAAGTTATGCAGGACAAGTACGGAGAGAATTTGATTATATCACTATTCACATAAAATACCCAGGAGCACAACCCCTCATACCTGATATGCCCCCCGGTATCGGTATTCCGTCACCAACGACGCAGGAGTACGTTGACGACTATGCAACTCGTTATCTCATGACAGATAGCAAGCAGGCAAATGAACAGTATACGTACGGTGAACGGCTCATGGTATCAATGGACAAGGTCATTGAACGCTATAGCACATATGGCTTTGGTACCAATCAGCTTATCATGCAGGTGGGACAACCCTCAGACATTGATCTCGATGACCCCCCCTGTCTCCGGCATATCGATACCCGGATTCGTGATAACAAACTGCACTTTATCATTTATTTCAGAAGCTGGGATCTCTGGAGCGGGTTTCCGACAAATCTCGCCGGATTTCAACAGGTCAAAGCATACATGGCCAAGGAGATCGGGGTAGAAGATGGTGAGATGATCGTATCCTCAAAAGGGCTGCACCTCTACGGTTACGCTAAAGACCTCGCTAAAATCCGTACCGGTCTTAAAGACTATTGGAAGCAGTAGGGGCGATAGCACAAGGATTACCGCCTCAGAAAACCAGACGTTTAACCCAGATTTTACAGTAGTTGTCGTGGCGAGGCGCAGAAAATCGCAGCGAAACGTGCAGTTGGAGCGATTTTGCAACGAAGGCATATCCATAGACATGTTGAGGAGCAAAATCGTGCAGTAAACTAACACCTGCAAAGCAGGTGTTGTTGTTTCACCCGGACGGGTGAAACTAATGAGGCACGAAAGTGCTGTAGTTTTCTTTTGCGACCACGTGCGAAGCACGAGGTATTAAAGCAAACAACAAGCGTTGCAGCAAGAATTTTCAAGCAGCAGTAGATTGCTACTGTAAATTCTGGGTTTAAGGAAACCAAAGATACATAAAGCGCAACCCCGTATCATCCATCAACCACTGTAAGTCAATATTCAAAAGGTTTATGGTGGTCAGATCAGACGGCATCATCCGGGAATAAATATTATTCTTATAACTGTACGGACGATGGTACATAACGACCTTGGCATCCCCAATGTCTGCCTTCTTTTTTACCAGTGTAATGACATCATCTAAGTAGCCTATCTCATCAATAAGCTTTTCCTCAAGTGCCTGAGCTGCGGTAAATACCCTCCCGTCAGCAACCTTTTTTATCTGTTCCCTGTCAAGCCCTTTTCTGCCTTCATCCACTATATTCATGAATCTTTGGTGAAAATCATCGAGCATATTCTGTACGATTACGCGCTCCTCCTCGGTAATGGGCCTGAAGGGAGAAAAGAGATCCTTCTTATCTCCTGCCATAATCGTCTCATCTTCAATCCCAATCTTTTCCATGAGCCCCTTTGCATTAAACTTAAGCGCAATCACCCCGATACTCCCGGTAACTGAGGTAGGGTGGGCAACGATGGTGTCCGCTGAAAGCGCCACATAGTATCCCCCTGAAGTAGCTACTTCCATCATACAGGCGACAACAGGCACGTGCATCTCATCCTTAAACCTTTTGATTTCCCGGTAAATGATGTCACTCGAGGTAACCGTCCCTCCTGGTGTATTGATTCTCAGGATCAAACCCTTAACCTGTTTGTCCTGAGCCGCTTTTTGCAGTTCTTCCCGTACCCGTGCAACAATACTAGCTTCATGCTGTAAGGCCAGAAGACCCTCCTTCCCCTTGCTGGACAAAACTCCGGAAATGTCTATGAGCACTATTTTATTTTTTCCTTTGCCCGCAACAACCGTTTCTTCCAGTGAACGTTCCCCGCCAATAAGGGGGATAGAAAAACAGGTACACCCGGCACATGCAAGAGAAATCAACAGCACCAGGGATTTTACCAGATAGGACCCCTTTACTTTTACTAATACTATCCTGCTCATCTTCTACCCTCCAATCCTAGTGTTTAAGCTAAAGTATTACATTAAATTATATTTTTAACTATTTATTAATAATGGCTTATTTTATAATAATTTTCCGATCCAGTACCGGTAGAGTTTAATAACATCCTTATCTTCCTGATAACGTCCCGGTGCACTCTTTAGGGTGATACGGCTGGCAGGCACAGGGTAATTGGATACCCGCCCTTAGATTGGCTTGTCGGGTTGAAAACCTCCGGTCAGGTCTGCTGCGGTTCACCTCGCCACGTTTGTGAACACCACCCCTGTTTTCAGGATACTCCGAAAGTGAAAGCACGTCCTCAACCAAGATGCAGGGAGCAGCACATTATTTTTCAGTAATCGTTTCCTTGATTTTCATGCCGAAATGTCTGCCCGCTTCCTCTGTAAAGATAAGTACCTTACTTCCCTTTTTGAGCTCAACAACCGAGAGGGGCGTGCCCCCTGGTTGGGTGAGTCGGATGGTTTCTGCATTTTGAAGAATCGTAGCAATAGTTTTTTTCTTGCACTCAGCTTCAATAAACATGAGTGGCCGCTTTTCAACTTTGATTCTGCCGACGATCGATTTTTGGCACAGCCCCTTGTGATTGATTATGGTAACTTCATCTCCCGATTGCAACTCGGAAAGATATCTGGTCTTCCCTTCCGGTACCCTGACATACGCATGAACAGGCCCTGCATTAACCCTAAAGGGTCGTGGTGCTACATAGGGATTTTCCACAGACTCCGCGTGAACCAGGAAGAGTCCACTACTGCTGTTGCCAATCAGCATCCCCTCTCCCAGTGCCATTGTTGTACAGGTATCAATACAAACCCTATCCCCCATTCCCAGGGGTTCAACCCGGGTTATCTGAGCAATCTGGAGGGCAATACGCTCCGACACATCTTTTACCACCTTAATGGTTTTCTTTATTTCATTAATATCTCTGGTGTTAAGAAGCACACCATCGACACCTTTTTCCAAAACCTTCATCATCGTCCTGGCTTCTTTAGTGTTTTTCACCTCTACGATGAGATTGTCCGTTTGGGCAATTAAATTTTCCAGGGGGATGACGGTCCAGTCCCTCGTTTTCACAATGACCTTCTTCGTCTTGCTCAAGGCAAGTATCTTGTCCTCATCCGCTTTTGTCTTAATCTCCCACTCGACAACATCCTTCCCGAGCTTCAGGTCACCGTCCACCCCTATGGTCTGGATCACTCCCAGTTTTTTCACCTTACTACTGTATCCCCTGGCAACCACTACCCCATCTGCACCACTCTCCAGCGCCGTAGTAACAATCTCTTTTTTCCAGGGTGATGCGTTTATCCAAACAGTTTTCATCACGTTTTCTCCACGAGTTGTAATGCCTCTTCCACCGTTGCATTTTTATGGACAACATTTGAAATAGCCTTCACAATTGACGAGGGATTATGGTGCTGAAAGGCATTTCTCCCAATAGAAACCCCGGCTCCTCCAGCGTCAACGGACCCCTTCACCATCTCCAAAATATCTCTATCGGTCTCCATTTTTGCCCCCCCCGCAATAACGACGGGAACAAAACACCCTTCAATCACTTCCCTGAAGCTTTCCGGCGAACCGGTGTAAGAAACCTTGACGATGTCAGCTCCCAGTTCTGCCCCCAGTCGAGCAGCATGTTTTACTACTCTGACATCATATTCATCCTTTATAGCCGACCCTCGTGGATAGACCATCGCTAAAAGAGGCATACCCCAGCGCGTACAGGTCTTGGATACGATCCCGAAATCTCTGATCATGACCTTTTCATCATCGGCGCCGATATTGACATGGATTGAAACCGCATCGGCACCGAGCCTCATGGCTTCTTCAACCGTACAAACGAGGGTCTTTG
>CALJBY010000011.1 GCA_938024025.1 uncultured bacterium | reverse complement strand
TCTCCCATCATAGGCAGCCTTGGTCATGGCCGCTCGTGTAATGATAATATCAGGCCGATGGCCGTCAACATCGAGCTCAATGCACATCCTGGCAACGATCCTTAAAAAATCTTCCTTGATGGTCACCTTGGGCAGAAGCTTTTGAGCTTGAAGGATCTTTCCTGCTACTGCATTATCAGATTCTTCGTAGAGCCCTCTAAAAAATATGGGATCCCGTTCGAATTCCATTGCCTGCTTCATAATCTTGAGCCGCCCCTGGAGACTGCCCACTCCCTTAACCTCCACATGAAATGCAAGCCGGTCATTGAGTTGCGGACGAAGCTCCCCCTCCTCCGGATTCATGGAACCGATAAGGATAAACTGTGCAGGATGTGAAACGGAAACCCCCTCCCGTTCCACCACATTAACCCCCATGGCAGCGGAGTCAAGCAGCACATCCATAATGTGATCATCAAGCAGGTTAATGTTGTCAACGTAGAGAATTCCACGGTTGGCTTCTGCCAGTATACCAATATCAAGGGCCTTCACCCCCTCAGTTATCGCCTTCTCAATGTTAAGCGTCCCTACTACCCGGTCCTCGGTAGTCCCCACGGGGAGTTCCACAATTTTCATGCGCCTCCGGGAAACAGGAAGTTTTTTCCCCTGCTCATACCCTTCACGGCACAGAGAACACATCTGGCTTATATTTGTAGGATCGCAGCTAAAACGGCATCCCTCAACCACCTCAATCTCAGGGAGAATATCAGCCAGCCCTCTTACCGATATGGTCTTTGCACTCCCCCGTTCCCCACGAATCAGCGCCCCCCCGATCTGGGGATTTATGACATTGAGAAGAAGGGCCAGGGATAATTTCTCCTGTCCCCAAATGGCTGAGAAAGGATAGTTAATCCTGCCCTCATATGTTTTTGAATGTGCCTGTGCCATAGGTGTTATTCCTCCAGTTCCTCTATCTCGGATTCGAGTTCCAGGTAGATCTGCTTAAGTTTTTCTATCTCTTCATCAGTTGCATCCCACATACCCCTCTGATAGGCTTCCATCAGACGTTTCAACTGGTCTTCCACAGCCCAGATGTTTTCCTGCATCATCTTTTTACGAACTTCTTCGTTAAACACATAACTATCAGCCATTTCACTCCAGACCCAGTTATCTACAGAACCTGAACTGGTTGCCTGCCACCCCACAAGGTGTTCAATGCGATTGCTCAAGTTTTTCACCCCCTTGTAACCGCTCTCCATCTGCCCTTTCATCCAGGTAGGATTGAGCAGCTTTGTACGCACCTCATAGTCAATGGTCTTTTTGATATTCATCGTCTTTATCTTATCCCGGGTAGAATCAGCAACCAGCACCACCGGTTTCGTTTTCCGGCCAGAAGAAGACTTGGATTTTCTCACCGTTTCAACAGAACTGGAAAGTCCTCCCAGAAATTCATAGTAGTGGTCAAGATCTGCAATGCCGTACTCTTCATTGTCCCTGACCTGGGCAACCACATCAACCGTGTCGAGCACCTCTTTGAAAGTGCTTAAACTCGACTCAGCATGGTACATATCACCGTAGAGATGGGACATCTTGGCCAGGTGGAGATCAGCAATCTCACTTGAATCCTCCCACTCCGAAGTCTCGATTAAGTTGGTTACATCCGTTCCGTAATTGGATGCAGAGGGACCAAAAATTCGTGCCACAGAAAGCTGTTTCGCCTGTTCTCTGGGAATACCCTCTTTTTCCAGTGCCTTCTGTATGGCTTTAGAATGCTTTCTTACGTGGTTTTTATCATCCGGTTCTTCAAGGGAGGCGGCTAATCTAAAGGCCCTGTCGATGTAGCGCACTGCTACGGGAAAAGTATCACGGAAGATTCCGCAAATCTCAACCGCCACATCAATCCGTGGTCTGCCAAGCTCTTCAAGGGGGATTGGTTCAAGACCCACCATATCATTGAGTCCCGAACGCTTGGGTCTAATCCCCAGGAGCTGAAAGATTTCACCTATGGTTTCTCCCTGGGTCTTCATGGTCTCAAACCCCCAGAGCACCACTGCCACCGTCTCGGGAAAGAGGTCCTCATTTTCCTTTTGATAGCATGCAATAACCTGCCGGGCCACCTCTTCCCCCCTCCTGCAGGCAAGAGGAGTAGGGATGAGATCGGGATTAAACTGATAGGTATTGCGCCCGGTGGGAATCACACCCGGGCTCCTTATGGGATTCCCCCCCAGTCCGGGAGCAATGTACTCAGCATTGAGACCACTTATCATATGGTCAATCTCCCGGTTCTTTTCAAGCTTTCCTCCAAGATCCAGAGAAAACTCCAGGGTTTCAGTTAGTTTCTTTGTTGTTTCTCTAGTGATTTTCTTAGGTGCATGCTTTTTTATTGCCTTTTTCATGGGAGATTTGGTTACCAGTATTTCAGCAAGGAGGTTCCGGGCTTCCTGGTTTATCTGTTCACAGAGTAGTCCCGCAACCTTCCCACCGTCCACAATTTGAGAAGGATTCTTTTTGATCTCATCCCAATCAAGTCCATACCCTGACGCAAAAGACTTATGCACGGAGGAAATTTCTCCCCGGTCAAATCTGACAATACCCAGCACATAGTCCACCAGTTCATCACCGGTGAGAGAACGTCCCATCACGTGCACGCCCTTGGTCATCATGGAGCCCTTCATTTCGCTCAAGTCATTATAAAGTTTATTGACGTCAACATCTTTCGCTTCAATATCAATCAGGTTGTTCTCCCTGGCGTCATTTAAAATCTTCTCTTTCAACTCCTTGGCTCGTGCGGGACTCTGCTCCCTGAAGTGGTAGTAGTTATGGATGTCCGTTTCCATCTCGGCAAAGGTCCCATAAAGATCAGACACAATCATGGGAGGGGTCATGTAGTCCACCAGTGCTGCATAGGTTCTCCTTTTTGCCAGCATTGCCTCTGAGGGATTACTGCAGGTGTAAAGATAGAGGTGGGGGAGCGTTCCCATAAAGATATCGGGGAAGCAGCTCTCCGAGAGGGCAACCTGCTTGCCGGGTAAGAATTCCAGGGTACCGTGTGTCCCAAAGTGCATAGCGACATCGGCCTGAAATACCCTTTCCACAAAACGGTAAAAAGCAAAGTACTGGTGGTGGGGAGGAAGTGCTGTGTCGTGGTAGGTCTTACTTGGATCTGCATGGACACCCCGGGCCGGCTGAAATCCTATAAAAATATTGCCAAACTGGAGCCCCGGTATGTAGAGGTACTCCTCATCCGCCATAAGCGAGCCCGGAGGGTCTCCCCAGTCACGAATCATCTCTTTCTGGCACTTCTCCGGAAGCTCGGAAAACCACTCTTTGTATTCCGGTAACGAAACCTTGAAAGAATTATCCTTCACTTTGCTAATTGAGGTCCAGTTACTCTGGTTTACAACGTTCTTTTTGGTAATCAGCCTGATAAACTCATGTCTGGTCCGGGGATAACCAGACACCGTATAGCCCTCTTCCCGCATGCGGTCTAAAAGTCCTATGAGGCTTCCAAAGGTATCTAAATTTCCGGCACTGCCTATGGTGTCCTTTCCCGGTGGATAGTTAAAGAGAATAAATGCCACCTTCTTATCCTTGTTTGCCTTGTACTTGAGCTTGAGCCAGTTGGCCGTCCGGGCTACCGCATGATCCACCCGTTCCTCCAGGGGAGTCATGATCCTCACCATATTCCGCCCTTTTTTTGAAGGCTCCTTGCCCCCCGCAATAATCATTCCCTCAATCAGGCCATCCAGTTCAGGTAAAATTACGCACAGATTTGTTTCCATAGGAAACAGTCCCTCATCCCTTTCTCTCCACTCCTCATGGGTTGAATAACCCATACACATGTAGTTGATAAGGGGAATGTTCATCTGCCGGCATACCCGATCAAAGGACTCGTAATCGCCCCCCAGCGGTCCCCCTTCAATGCGGAAATAGAGAAAACTGATGACAGCATCCACCCGGGGACTGCCGTTATTGACAAAGAAGCTTTTCATGCTCTTGAAGTTTTCCGCACCTGAGCTCATTGCAGGAATAACCCCGATGCCTTTTTCCTCCAATTTACCTATCACGACATCAAGGTCATGGCTATCCTCATTCTGGTAGCGGTCACTATAAAAGAGGATGCCCACAAGAGGCCTTTTCTTCTTCTTTGTACCGTTAGTCTCCATCCAGTAAGGCAGGTCATACCATTTGAGATACTCCTCTACCGAGGTAAAAACTGTATCGGAACGTGGATGGGCAATATATGAACCCGGAATTTCTGCTGGGGGTTTATAGGTGGTTTCGAAACCATGATATTCCGAAAGGACGAGGAGAAACATATTGAGAATATTTTC
>CALJBY010000010.1 GCA_938024025.1 uncultured bacterium | reverse complement strand
TAGGTCGCGAGCACTGATCCGTGAGCAGGCACTCCAAGAGGAGTCATCACCCTGAGACCAACCTTATTTGCTTCCTTCTGCAACTGTTCAAAAGTAACCCCCGGCTCAATAATGGCATTACGCGCAACCGTATCAAGCAGGTCTATCTTGTTCATCCTGCTCACATCCACGGTAATACCCCGTTCCGTGGGAATGTGTCCTCCCTGAAAGGTCGTCCCGGAACTGTAGGGAAAGAGTGCAATCCCTGCCCGGTTAGCGAGTCGAACAATCCCCTGTACTTCCTCAATCGTCTCCGGTTTAGCCGCGCAGAGGGGTTTCATGGGCTTTACAAAACTCCCATCTTTGGCATACTTCTCCAAGCCCTGCTCGTCGGTAACCACATGCTCT
This sequence comes from uncultured bacterium, assembly GCA_938024025.1. Lineage (GTDB taxonomy): Bacteria > Desulfobacterota > WTBG01 > WTBG01 > WTBG01 > CALJBY01. Next base: position 2,686 of record CALJBY010000010.1, on the reverse strand, counting down.
ACCCCGACGATCTCCCCCAAGCTTTTAAGAATATATTTTTCATCTACCATGCTTACTCGTCATCCAAACCTTTGATCAGTTGCGAGATATGCGCTTCCTTCTCACCCATCTCACAAGCCAGGAAGAGCATTTCAATTATGCTTGCACCATTCCAGTGGGTAAAATTCGGTGTATCAAAGGCAAGTGTTCCCCGGGGATCCAACAGGCCGTATATAAGCCGCTGTTTACCCAGCATCACTTCCTTTAAGAGCGCGGGGGGAAGCTTCCAGGTGAGTAAAGGTCCTTCGGCGGAACCCTGCTGAACCGCAAACTTACCACCACTCACATCTACTCTGTACGGGTTCTGCCCTGCAACCTCAAGGTTGATGGCGGTCCTTCCCTCCAGGCTTGAATAAATACTCTTGTTTCGTTCCGCAAGCTCCTCATCACTGTTGAGAATAGTACCCCACCTCTCCATGATTGTCGCAAAGTTATCCATTTCCTAAACGCCTCCAGCAATGGAGCATGATCAAAAAAACCTGACAGGCAATACAGCATGGTGAACCGTTGACCGTACACCATGTATTATTTACCGCTACTCACATGCCCGTTTCCCCGGGTTCATGATGTGATTGGGATCCATCATCCTTTTGATCCCTTTGAGCGTGCTGTGATAGTTAGGGGCACGTCCATAAATGCTTCTTGTGCATACATCATCTATCCTGTGAGTTTCATTAAAAACAGAGTTTCCCCGGATTAAGAATCCCCTGGGGATCAAGTGCCTTTTTGATCTCTTTCAATTTAGTGGTATAGTGTCCAGCCCGCTGATAGACCATATCCGCCCAGGGACCGTACGGCCGATCAAAATAAGCCCCCTGGTTCATTAAGTCTGCGCTTGCCGTAAGCCAGAGATCCTTCACTTTTGCGGTTTCCTGTTCGTTGTTCACATCACAGTGCAGATCAAACTCACAGTGTACTGCCCTCCCCCGCTCCAGGGGAACTATGTAACCACCAATAGAGGAAGTGCTGTACCCCCGGGCGCTACAAGCCCCCTTAAGAACTGCTTCCAGCTCGGCTATACACGCAAGGGAGGATTTGAAGGTTAGGCCATGTACCGATCCCCGGTGGTTAAACTTCTTTAAGATACCCCAGGGATGGAGGATTTCATGTAACAGTAGACGATCCAGTCCGCTTACCTGAGGAATGGACTCCTTCAACTCCACGTTAAGACCGTAACAGACCTCCTTAAGTGCCTTCACCTCATAGGCAATCTTTTCCTCTGGGTGTCGGGATGCCCCATTAATACAAACCGCCAGGACCCAGGGAGGAAGAATTGTCTTAAAGTGTTCAAAGCTCTCTGAAGGCTTGGGGTTAGTCGGAAAGCTCTCCGGAACCTTCCAGTCTTCACTTAAGAGAGCAGCAAGGTTAAAGCGGTTCAGCAAAAAGCACTCCATGCCAATCTCTCTTCGCTGTATTCTCTTAAGTGGTTCAATGGCGTCAGCAAGTTCATTGAAGGAAAGAAAAAATATTTTTCTTTCCTTTACTATGGGATTAATCTGTACTCCCATCTTCGTCATAATCCCCAGTGTCCCCTGTGCCCCGGTCCACAAACGGAATATCACATTTCTTACCGGACCCATCGGTCCTCCCGGCTTACCTCCCGTACACCAGATGCCGGTTCTAAAAAGTTCCCCGTCTGGCAACACCAGTTCCGTATCCATGATAAGAAAGTTGCCATACTCAAAGCTGGGTGCAGCCATGACCGGGTCTCTCTCTAATAAACTGCTGAGAACTGAACGCTTAGGGGCGGCTCCAAAAGGGATCATCATACGAAATCCCTTCTTCATCAATGCAGCTTGCAACTGCTCAAAGGTCACCCCCGGTTCCACCATAGCGGACCAGTTTTCCTCATCAATCTGAAGGATTTTATCCATACGGGAAAGGTTCAGAATAATACCCCCATGATCGGGAAGTGCTGCTCCATTAAAGTTCAACCCTGAACTATAAGGAATAACCGGGGTCACGGTCTCATTGGCAAGTTTGACTACCTGCTGGACTTCTTCTGCCGATTCAGCAAATACCACAAAATCAGGCATCCGCCTGGGGGCGAAGGACTGGTCCTGGGCATACTGTTCAAGTGTTTTCACATCATCGAGCACTCTCTGCGCCCCGAAGATATCTACTAATTGTTTCTTTTCTAGTGCCATGCGATTTCCTCCTTAACTAATACAGATCTGGTATGTATACCGAATCGGTTTCTTCGAGTCAAGCACCAATATCACTAAAAAACTCTCTATTTTTCGACTGGCTTCATGTTAAAAAACTCTCTCAGATTGTTAATCCCTTCAATCGTATGGGTTGGAAATACTTTAAGTTCTTCTTCGGTTAAGACCTGCCGGCCTGGACTGCATATCCCCTGGGGATCGAACACTTTTCTTAACTTCCTCAAGAGGAGATGAACGTTGGGTCCCTGCTCAGGGAAAAAGGTTACAAAAGGCTCAGCCGGACCACCTAAGCCAAACGGTGTACACTTTCTCTCCGCAGCATTTTTCACGGCACTGTACAATGTTATGGTAATACATTTTTCCAGTGAATCGGGGTCCATGGGATCAGGATAAACATCCGTTTCTGAGAGGGTATAACGTCCTGACGGCTCGATACCGTATATGAAGGTGGTGTTATCCGCCCCGCCCCGATCGGTAATGTG
>CALJBY010000009.1 GCA_938024025.1 uncultured bacterium | reverse complement strand
GAAGTCGCCGGATAAACAATAGGGAGAAGAGAGGGCTCGAAACCAGTTGGAGTTCCTTCCCGACCATAGTGAAGGAAAGTATTCCATGCCTTTATTAAAGGCGTCCTCCAGGGGTTCAAGGTACTGTTCCATATAAGGTATATCGCAGATGCAATCGGCCGTTGGATAGAAATGAACAACGAAATAGGTGCCTTGGGCGCTTTCAGCCCAGTAGGCAGAAAAGATAGGGAGAGCGTGCACATCATCGGGCCAGATGCCCGTTGCATAGGACATGAGTTTATCTCTGAAACTCTGCACTGCAAAGACTATCTTTTCCAGTTTGGGAGCAGCGTATAAATATTTGTAACTCCAGGGAAGGCCCTCACCCTTGAGATCCCATAAGGGTGTGATATCTTCCCCGTGATAGGTCTCCATGCGTTTACCACCAAATTTGTCGACTATGCTTTTCATCTCTTCTTCAAAGGGTGGAAAGCTGTATGTTTCAGCCATTATGTTGTCCTCCATCTTTATAGTGAGATAGGCATCTGCCAACGTGACTATTTATTGTAGAGTGTTCCCTCTCCGTGCGTCAAGTACATGTGCCCGTATCTTTGACATGCTCTATTCCGTTTGCCACAATGAAGAAAAAAGTTTATATTTCATGTGCCACTATCTTCAGTCACTTTCAGAGGGGAGTTAGTTATACATTCAATGTACTATGAAGGCCAAAAACCTCAGAGCCTGGACCCTCCGGTTACTTCGATAAGTTGTCCCGTTATGAAGGATGCCTCGTCGGAGGCGAGAAACACTGCGCAGTTGGCTACATCAATGGGTTGTCCTATCCTTCCCAGGGGATGACTTGCCTCCTGGTCTTCTTTCAGAGCCTTCCACATCTCCGGTCCTATGGCATTCTTTATTACATCTACCTCAATGAGGCCGGGAGCGATGGCATTCACATTTATATTGTACATCCCCAGGGTGAGTGCCAGGGTCCGGGTGAAGGAGGACACACCCCCTTTGGCAGCCGAGTAGGAAAGCTGGCCGAGGTTTCCCTTCACTGCGATAGAAGCCATATTGATAATCTTTCCGTACTGCTGGTCTTTCATAATTTTGGCCACCTCGCGACAGCAAAAGATACAGGACTTTAAGTTGACAGCAATGTTATAGCTCATCTTCTCATCGCTCACCTCATCCAGGTCGACCATGGGTTCGTAATCGCCTCCGGCAATGTTTGCCAGAATATCGAGGCGGCCGTACTTCTCCCTCACCTGGGAAAACAACTTTACAATGTCATACTCCCTGGTCAGATCTGCCGGTATCATGTCGACCCTGCTCCCCTTGTCCTCTATCTCCTGGAGTGTTTTTTTACAACCCTCCTTGTTGATATCACTGAGTATGACGGTAGCGCCTTCCTCTGAGAATCGCATTGCTGTGCAGGCACCTATGTTTCCTGCTGAACCGGTAACAAGGGAAATTTTATCTTTGAGCCTCATAGCTAATCCTCTTGGAAAAGTAATTCCTTGTGGCATGATTCTTACAACACTCTCTTCTCAATCTCCTGATTGCTTCACTTCCTCAACTCTTTTAAATATTCAGACCATTTTGTTTCTACTATCTCGAAGGACTGTGGAGCTTTGTCCTTCAGAAGGTTGCGGTTTAAGGGAGCAAACGATTTCGGGCCCCCTTCTGCTGGAAGCTGGCGAGTCGCATCGATGACAACCTTGCTGGTGAGAAATCGGCTGGGCAGGCTCGGGTCTACTCCAAAATTGTTGCTTTGGGGAATAATGAGGGTTGCGGGGTGGGGCTGCCATCTCGTGGCAACGGTATGGAGCACCTCGGTGAGGTTCATCACGTCAACGTCCTTGTCCACTACGATGTAGATCTTACCACTAGGACTCCCGGCCGCTATCTGCCCCGCTGCTATTCCCTGCCCCGGGAATTTCTTGTCGATGCTTAAGATCTTTATTCCAATGGCCTCGTGGGGTTCATAGGAGGCCAGCAGATAGGGAATCATTTTTTTCAGTTTGAAGAAATTTGATGCCTGCCAGGGTATCATGTGCGTGGTCTGCGTCATGCCGGTGAAGGAATTGTAGAAGAACGGCTTCTTTCGATGGGTGATAGCCTTTATGTTGATATAGAAGGTTGTTTTCTTGCTTCCCAGGTACCCGAACATCTCACCATAGGGGCCTTCTTCTTCCATTTCTCCGGTGGGCACTTCTCCTTCAATGATCATTTCAGCATTGGCGGGAACTAAGAGGTCACTGGTTTCGCATTTTACGAGTTCTACCGGTTTTCCCATAAACCCTCCGGCAAAGTCCAGTTCATCTTCTCCCAGTTCAGCGATGCCGATGGAACTCATGGAATAGACAATAGGGTCTGTGCCAAGGGCGATGGCTACCTGGGCCACCTTCTCACCCCTTTGCTTTGCCCTTCTCATGTGATGCCATCCATGGTGGCCAGGTGACGGGTTGAAGCCGATCTTCTTTTTCCCCTTGACCTGGCACCGGTAGGTGCCCACGTTGCGGCCCAGCTCAGGGTCTTCCGTGAAATTAGCACCGGTATTGATATAGCGTCCCACATCAGCCGGATTGTTCTTAAACCAGGGATACTTGGTTACATCCACCGCGTCTCCTGTTATGATCACCTCTTTACAGGGAGCTTTACTCTTGTCCACCGTAACCGGTGGTATCTGCTTCCACCGACCTCCTTCATCTACCTGGGTTGCCATCTTGTCTATGACAGCCCCATACATATCCTTCTGGTTGTCCGTTACCTTCTCTACGCCAAAGACCATGGCTGCAGTGTCCCAGCCACAGAAAATATTTGCGAGCATTGGGCCTTCTCTCCACTCGCCATCGATCTTTATTCTCTCAAACAAGAGGGCAGGAGCGCGGTCAGCACCATATTCGTCGATGAGCCGAAACATGAGTGCCGTACCCTCGTAGTTGTCCTGATCTATCTCCTTTACTCTCAAAACTCTGCCTCGTGCCTCAAGTGCCGCAACGTACTCACGCAAAGAGTTGTATGGTCCCGTGGTCTTCACTTTCTCTGCACTGAATGAGGGGACGCAAAAGGACAGGACCAAGATGAAGGTTGATACTGCTGAAACTATGCCTTTCTTGTTCATGGTTAATCCTCCCTTTACTGAGTTAATAACTAACTGCATTATAGAGATATATTTAATTATCTCACTGTAACGTCATATTAGACATATGCTATTTTGTCAAAGGGAAAAATGGAAAAACTTTTCTGAGGTGATGTATTGACCAAAATAGTGCAGTGCCTAAAATGCGCAAAATAGTTTATATTTCTTGCAACAATCAGAGGTCACGCTCGGAGGATTTTACTGTAACATAGATTTGAGACTGTCGAAAAAGTCCAAATTTGCATTTTCTTTAAATTTAAGCATAGTTAAATCAAATAGTTACAAAGCACAAAACTGGTGTTTTAGGGTTTTTCGACAGTCTCTTTGGAAGCACAAAATTTTTGGACCTTCTGAAAGGTGGAATTTATGGTAGTATGTTAAGGTTGTTCACTTAATCCCTGACATACTGTATATGGTGTATGGATGAGCGTGATTATGATTGACGGATTCGCGTATGGATGATAATTAATTCATGTGTATGACAGACAAGGGGCATCATTATATAAATTCTAAGTGAGGGGGGTAAATCATGGGTTCTTTAGCAAACATACACAGTGAAATTGTCGACGGCCTTAAAAAACATTTCAACCTCGACCAGGTTCAGCTTAAGTATCCCCTGCCGGTGCGCCCTATACGCATGCTCGGCCTTCTGGGGATGGACGGTGAGGTTTACAGCACTGATAAGCTGCTTCGCATCTCGTGCCTTCGTATTTCACTTCCGGTCTTCGTGAGGATTTTTTCTACATTCATGCGTGCCAGGATCGAATATGACCTTCCTGCCCTGATCTGTGAGGTGGTTTACATGGGCAAAAATATCTTGGTGGTCCTTGATGTGCACCGCACCGGCGATGTTGCCGAGCTTGAACACGACAAGCCCTTTTTTGACTCGCTCATGAATATCAGAAACCGATACGGTGATCTGATGACCTTTCAGCAGGAGGCAAAAGGGGGTGTTACTAATCTTGTGAACTCACGAGCGGCCTGCCGGCTGAAAATAAAGGCTGCGCAGGAGGAGCGAGTCTTAGCGCTGGTGAAAGAATATCTTGACGCCTTTTCAGAATACGTGGCTCAGAGCCCGGCGCTTGAAGGTGAAGCGCTTTTCAAAGCGAAGGAAAATTTCGACCGCTACCTTGAAACAGTCGTGGAACATGACCCGGGAGTTAAAGGTAATAAAGTATTTTTCGGCAAGAAGGAAGGCGTTAACCGGGCCTTTGAAATGTTTTTTGGAATATAAGCACCTGAATATTGCACCAGTTATCTCCATTGGTTTGGGAAAACCAACCTCCCATTTGTGTTTGGTTCCCGGGAACCAAACATTACTTCAACCTACCCCAACCCTTCGTATTATTAATTAAGCACATACAACCACTCGTATTTTACTTCTCTTGGTACGAGCCTTGCAAAATTTTCTTCCCGGAAATTCTCATAAAAGGAGGTGATACCATGAGAGCTATAGGATATGTGTGGGTGAGTACCTAAGAGCAAGCGCTGACAGGTGTATCACTTGACGCCTAGGAGGAAAAGCTCCGGGCATACTGTGTGGCCAATGACTAAGAATTAATACGTATAGCCAGGGACGCAGGTTACTCGGGGAAGGACTTGAACCGACCCGGGATACAGGAAGTAATCTGTGGATGTAAATCGTTGGGGTCAAACCTACACTACCTACTTAAAAGTAAACAGTGTAGGTTTGACCCCCTCTCTTATATAGGTTAACTGTGCAAAGGCCATCACGCGAAAGTGCTCGGCACATCTGAATGTCTTGACTTTGTAATCGCCTTGATACCTGCTCACACATGTGTGAAAACGTCTCCATGGAAGGAGTTCCATGATCTGTGTAAAGATAGTAGCCCCTGCAAACATTTGCCTCTCCTTTCAAAATGGAAAGGCAAAATAGTAACCTGAAATTCAAATCGATGCAGGTCTTTTTTCTTCACAACCCATTAATATTGCATCTTTTTTCTGATTTTTTTAATAAAACGTTGGGACACTACTGAGATACAATATGTGGTGATATGCTACCC
>CALJBY010000008.1 GCA_938024025.1 uncultured bacterium | reverse complement strand
TCTACCCCTTCTTTGGAAAAGTTGATGAGACCCTCTCGTGAGAGCTCTCCCGGTAGCTGCAGGAGGATTGTAAGTGAACGGGATGCCTCATCTCCCAGCAGTTGCTTGAGGGTTTCAGGATCGATGTGTGTCCACTGCCCCGATTGAATCTTTTGGAGCATCTCTTCCAGAGCCTGGAATTGACGCATAAGTTCAAGGGCCTGCTCGAAATCAAGAAACGTAGTGCCCGTGAACAGCTGGGAGTAGCTGCTGTAGAATTTAAGCAGTTCACGGATGTCGTCTTCCCGTTCCTGCCATTCCTCAAAGGTCTCTCTACTTTCACTGTTTTCAAAGGGAAAATCTTTAAGCGTTCTTATCTTCTCAAGCAGCCCCGGTGGGAGAGCTTCATATGCAGGTGAGGGAGGTGCACCTGTTTCATTTCTTGTTTCTGCCTCATTTTTCAGAAGGGTGTGAAGATCGTCATGCGGTGCATCAAATGCTTTGTCAAGGCTGTACTGTGATAACAGCTCGTCTTTCTTTTTCTGGAGCTGCTGGAGCATCTCTGATAAACCCATAACGCGGAAGTCCATGCCGGCAAGGGGAAATCCTTCCCAGAGCATTTGCGCAAGAGCCATAGTAGGATCCATGCCCTCCATGATGGAGTCCATAAAGGCCTTGATAAGATCTCTCCGTTTCAAGGTAAAGGGGGTCTGTGATCCGTCCCATGCGGTGTAAACGATAGATTTCATAGTTTAATCGTTTCCTTGAGAACAGGCTCAAAGGACTCAGTATGTTCTTTATAGATTCTTGTTCCTTCCTGTGTTTCTCTGTTTAATTTGTTGGACAGGTGCAGACCTTCCAGGATGAATTCAATCGCAGATGATGCCTCTGCCGGGTCTTCAGGGTTGCAGAGGGATGCTACCGACTCGCGCAACCCCGGTATAGTATGCAGTCCATCCATGTATTCTTCTGAGGGAATGAGCTGGGAAACTTCTGCGCCGATACCATTGTTAAAGGATTCAATGATGGAAGAAAGACCTTCAAGAGAAAACCGCTCGTCAAAGACAAATTTTATGGCTCGCTTTGCCAGGTCTTCAACGATTTCAGCTGCCTTTTTATCCTGGCCGCCGTACTCGAGCTCCAGTTTTCCCATGATAGCCGGAAAGGTGGCTTCTATATCGGTGATGCGCGGTACCAGTTTTTTTTCTTCCAGCAAAAGGCATCGCAAGAGTGCGCTCCCCAGTAATGCTTCAAAACTCCTTATGGTTACCCGGCAACTTACACCGGAGTGCTGGCTAATATCGGGACTGCTCCGTGCCTGCATGGTTATTTCCGCCAGGATGTCTTTCATAAAGGAAGGGACGTGCCAGGGGAGGTCATTACCGGGAATAGTTCGTGCTTCCTGGTCCATTATTTCAATTTCGATGTCTCTTTCAGAGGGATAGTGGGTTTTGATCTGGGTATCGAAGCGGTCCTTAAGGGGTGTGATAATTCTGCCCCTGCTGGTATAGTCCTCGGGATTTGCCGTGGCAACGAGGAGGATGTCGAGTGGAAGGCGTAAGGGAAAACCCTTTATCTGTAAATCCCGTTCTTCCATGATGTTAAAGAGTGACACCTGGATTTTCTCGGCAAGATCGGGAAGTTCGTTTATGGCAAAAATACCACGGTGGGCACGGGGAACGAGGCCGAAATGTACAGCAGATTCATCATCGAGTGTTCTTCCCTGAGCAATCCTGATGGGATCTATTTCTCCGATGAGGTCTGCGGTGCTCACATCGGAGGTGGCAAGTTTTTCAACCAGCCTCCTGTTGCGGGGGATCCAGGCAAGGGGCAGATCATCACCATCGCGGGCAAGCCTGCTCTTGCAGTCACTGCAAACCGGTGCAAAGGGATTATCGTGGATAGGACAGCCTGCGATTGCGGGGATTTCACTATCAAGGAAGGTGATGAGGCTCCTGATGAGTCTGGTTTTTCCCTGACCTCTTTCGCCGAGAAAAATAATGTTGTGGCCGCAGAGGAGGGCATTAATGATCTGTGGGATAACCGTACTGTCATAACCCTTTATATCCTCGAAGAGAGGTTTTTTTGCTGCCAGCATGCGTATCAGGTTAGTGCGCATCTCTTCCCGCACGGAAGGGATATGTGCTATATGCTTTTTAAGATCACCGACTGTTGTAATCGTCTTTGTTTCCATAGAACTATCCTCATGTGAAGCAATAGAAGGGAGCGGAGTTGAAAGAAACTAAAGTATAGCATAAATTGCTTTACTATTCCCTTTATTTCTTTAAGCATGCCTGTTTCTTCCTGAATGTCAGATGCTATAAAAGTAATTGACGAGGGTATGCCTTCTATGATAGAGTTAAGGTAATGGAGTTGTAATCAATGGGAGGTATACTATGATCGGTGGCGGCATTGGCATGCCAGAATTACTGATAGTTTTGGTTATTGTGCTCATTATTTTTGGCGCAGGCAAGCTCCCTGAAATAGGGAAGGGATTAGGGAAAGGCATACGAAATTTCAGAAAAGCTACCAGTGGCATGGATGAAATTGATGTAACGCCTAAAGAAGATGAAAAGGAACTGAACGACAAGGGACAAAAATAAAATTAGTGTGACAATGGAAGTAGCACCATGAAGAAACCTGCTTATTTTCTTATCGGTTCGAGCATCATTCACCATTTTCCTAAGATCATCTTTGCTCTTCATATTCAACCTCCCGCATAACGTATCTTTCTCATTTGCACAGTAATATGCTGTAAACGTTACCATTAGGCAAGAGAGATGAGCTCAATCTTTGAGAGGTAAACCCATGGGTACCTTTGATGACAGAGAAGACAGGCCGAGTTGGAGTGAGATTGATAAGCGCAAAGACCGGAGTAATCATTTAAAAACGGATAAGTCAGAATTCACACACAGACCATCTGTGCAAGAGGAATGGGCCAAGAAGCAATATTTGAAAGAAATAGATAAGCTCTTTACGGGAAGAAAGGAAGAGCCCGCAGAGCAAAAAAAGGCGCGTAAGGCCATTGCTCAGCACTATGGATCGGGTAAATTCAACAGTACGGTAAATCAGTATATAAAAAAGTATGATGTGCCGCGTGATTGGGGAACGCTGATCCTCATGCTTGACCACAAAGATGTAAAAATTGTTATGAAAACCCTCGATACCTTAAGAGAACTGGTGCATGAGAGTAGTGCGGCGGAAAAGGAAGGATTCAAAAGCAGGGTTAAAATTGTAGCCATGACCACTGACAACGATGCGTTGCAGGAACGTGCTGAAGAACTATTAAAGGAACTGTAACGGCCGTGCAGTACATGGTGCCATTCCCCTTGCCTTTAGCCGGCTCTGCTAAGCGGCTTCATTGCGAAGGTATGTCCACCCGTTAGTTGCGCTTTTTCCTGAGAAACGGTTCGAGGTTGAACAGATCTATATAGTGCTTAAGATCTTGTGCAGGTATCTCCGTATTGAGATAAAAATCATTGTCTATCATTAGTGCTTTTTCTTCATTAATCCCCCATGCTGTTAATTCCTCGGTACACACCAATTCTTTTCCCTCCAAAATTTCTTCTAAGCTGATATCTAAAGGATTCTGAATTACTACTGTGGGGTTTATTCCGGCTTTTTCCTCCATGAGAAAAGGAAGGTGGTCAGGGCTTACATGGGTATCGCCTATGATGATAATGACCTGCTTTCCCTGGTGGATGAGATCGGCAGCCGTATCAGCGACCATGGTGTCCCAGCTGAAGAAATCAATAAGAGCAGGTGTCTTGCCTGTTAGAGGTTCAGGGGGAGGTCCGTGGGTAAAGGTAGGAATCCCATTTTTTTCAATGAAGGTAAAGAGTGGCAGGTAGTTAAGCTTATCAGCCACTTCTCTGTTCCCTTTGAGCTTGTCCAGTTCTTCTTCGAGGCCAATGATGAGATTATCATGATTGAGGGATGCTACAATGTCTAAAAAGCATGTATGTTGCTTTACAACAAAGTAGGCATCCCCAAGAATGATAAGAGGGACCCCGCGCAATTGACTGAGCATCTCGCTCTTGATTATCGTATTGGTTCTCATGTAGCTTTCTTCTAGGGAAATGGTATCAAGAAGACTGTAGTGTCTTCTTGCATAGTTGCGATTATACTGTTCTGGATTAATCTCTTTAAAAACAGGGTTGTTAATGGTCGCAAGGCCTTCTTCCTCAATATGTTTGGCGAGGAGATAGGGGGGGCGAAGAGGCCACCCGCGGTCAGTAAGATAGTGATGCAGGTCAGCTGCTAGATCGGTTGCGCCTTCATCAAAAAGGATGAGGGCAATTTCTTCAAGCCGGGCAAGATTGTTGGTGCGTTTGAAGGCACTGATCGCCGTGCTATAATCCCCCTGTTCTAGAGCTGCCCTGCCATTAGCTTCGATGAGTTCAACGGAGATAGGATTTTGTATAAGGGGAACAAGCTGCGGTTTCAGCAACACCTCCCCAACCCCCTTTCCCATATCTTCTGCAAGGATTTCTCCCTCCATTATTTTCGTTCCCATACCTTCGCCAATCTTTGTTGCAATCTGCTGTGCCTCTTCACTTTGCATCAATTCTGAGGGGTTGTCGATGCCTATAATTTTACTCAAATCAGTAGTCAGCTTGAGGGTACACCCGGCTAGCAGGGGGGGTAAGATAAGGAGGGTGAGTCTTAAGCAGCAGTTACGGTATCGTGCTTTCATTTCTTTGAGATCCTTTATCACTGTACGAGCAGTGCAGGTGATGGTGACAGGGTTGGAGTCGGAACGCAGTCGAATGTCATCGGGATAGCACAGGGAAACATACTATTAATTGCGTAAAACAGATTGTCGTGTTGCGCACTCATAAGGAGTATAAGGAAAAGGGGTGATGATGTCAAATGACTAATGCCTATGGGTTACCTCGCATTGTTGTCTGCAGGGGCAGAAGGTCTGAAAAACAGCCAGGAAACTATACCGGTACTCAGAAAGCCTAAAATAGTACAGAAGTAGAAAACACCCGATAATCCGTAAAGGTCAAGGATTATTCCTGAGGTGAGGGGACCAATGGCCAGCCCCACACTCATCGCAACATTAAAGATCGCCATGGTTGATCCCATGCCGAAGTTCTTCCCTTCTGTAACCGTTAGTGCACTGGCGGCAGGCAGTGAGAGTGCTCCAAGAAAACCCAGGGCGATATTGAGAGAGAGTAGCTGGATGAAATCTGCGGTATAGGGAATAAAGGGAACGATAAAAAAGTAGAGGAGACTTCCTACAATAACCAGCATTTTACGGTTAACCTTATCTGCCAGTTTTCCAGAGGGAAGCTGCAGAAAAGCAGTGAGGAGGATACTCGAAGCAATAACAAGACCGATCTGTGAGCCGCTGAGGTGTAAACTGTTGTATGCGTAGAGGGGAAGAAAGGTCATGATACTGCCCCTGCAAAAGGCGTTGGAAAAACGGTAGAAGCAGATAGCCGTAATGCTTCTGCTCTGAAGAATAGTTCTGAAAGGGATGTCTAACGGGGGTTGGTTTTTCTGGATGCTGCTGGATCGGGGAAGGTAGATCAGCACCAGAACAAGGGCGAGAAGACAGAGTCCCCCCATGATGAGGAAATCTGCTTCCATACTGATAAGATCCTTCATCAGACCCCCCAGGATAGGCCCACAGCCAAAACCAAGAAAAAGGGCCATAGTGAAGATTCCCATATAGCTTCCTTCCTTGTCGGGAGGTGCGATGTCAGCGATAAATGCCATGGCAATGGGAATAATCATTGCAGATGAGAAGCCTTGAATGACACGAATCACAATTAACTCTACTGCACTACTGGCATAGATGTATCCCAGGGAGGAAAGTGTGTAAATCAGCAGTCCGGAGGCAATAAACCTTTTTCTTCCCAGCCGGTCGGAAAAACGTCCAACGAGTGGCATGGAAATACTTCGGGTAAGTGAGAAAGCTGCAAAGATGGCTCCTAACCATAAACCGGTTGCTCCCAGGGTTTCGGCATAGAGAGGTAAAATGGGCACAATGATTCCCACACCCAGCATGCAACTGAAAAGGGAGATAAAAAGCACAAAAAAAATTTTTTTTCGAGTTTTTGATTCAGTAGTCATATACGGTGAAATGATGAATATTTCCGCTGAACACGTGCGTGTAAAAAAGCGTGCCGGGCTATAGTCTGAATTTGGTGTTGAGCGGGGGGAGCAACTGTGTTAGATCCAGGTAGACTTTTTTTAGGGGGATGCCATGTTTTTGGGCTATTTTTTTGCACTGGTCATACTCGGGTGAAGCGAAATAGCCGCCGCCGGGACTGTTGAATACTTTCACAGAAAGTCTACCATAGGGAGTGGTGATTACCTTGGTTTTTCGTATAAGCTTTATTCTATCTGCCTGATAAAACCGTATGCCCGAGGTGGTTGATTCCTGAAATATAATGGTGGTACATGCATCCTTTTTTTCAGGAGAGCAGATAACTTTCAGTAAAACGCCGGGGCGGTTTTTTTTCATCTGGAGGGGGGAAAAGGATACGTCAAGCGCCCCTTTTTTCAAGAGACGTTCCATCAGGTAGTCATACATCTCGGGGTTCATGTCATCAATATGTGCTTCAAGAATAAGTACCTGGTCGGCTTCTTGTTCATCGCCGTGCTCACCTACTGCGATACGGAGTGTGTTCGGTCGGTCTTTAATAATTCTACTCCCCACGCCGTAACCTATCCTTGCTATTTTCATGGGGGGCATCGGTCCATAGTGCTTGGTGAGACTGGTGAGAAGGGCAGCGCCGGTTGGCGTAACCAGTTCAGCCCGGAGTGGAGTGCCGAACACAGGTACCCCCTTTAAAAGTGCCAGCGTGGCAGGAGCGGGCAGAGGAATAACACCGTGTTCGCTCGTAGTAAATCCCGACCCGAGGGGAATCGGAGAGGCATATATCCTGTCGAGCTTAAAGTAATCAATTCCAATGGCTGTCCCCACGATGTCGATAATGGAATCAAGAGCGCCCACTTCATGGAAATGAATGTCCGATACCCTGGTACGGTGAATTTTTGATTCAACCTGAGCTAAGCGTTCAAAGACAGAGATGCTTAACTGCTTTACCTGCTTACTGAGGGGGCTTTTTGTTATCATGCGCTTGATTGCCGTCAGGCTCCTGTGATGGTGGTGTTTTGTGTCTGCTTTTATGTGTACGCGGCAGCCGCTGATATGCATCCTTTGTTCGGTAGTGAATCGGATGGAATAGGGACCCACGGATAAACCTGCAAGCTCTTGCTTGAGTATCTTACGGGGAAGGCCACAGTCCACCAGGGCACCGAGAAACATATCTCCACTGATACCTGAAAAACAGTCAATATAGGCAATATTCATGTAGACAACCTAGACCTTATTAATAAGGCTTGCAATATACCCTGCTCCAAATCCGTTGTCAATGTTTACTACGGCTATTCCTGATGCGCACGAGTTAAGCATGGAGAGTAACGCTGCAATTCCCCCAAACCCGGTGCCATAACCTGTGCTTGTGGGGACTGCAATTATCGGTTTATCCACTAATCCACCAATTACACTCGGTAGCGCACCCTCCATTCCTGCTACCACAATGAGGACGGCGGCAGCCTCGAGGGTATCTTTTTTATCTACCAGGCGGTGAATGCCAGCGACACCTACGTCATAGAGATGAGCAACCGTGTTTCCCATGATACCCGCAGTAATCAGTGCCTCTTCTGCAACAGGGATGTCGGATGTTCCTGCTGAAATTACGAGGATAGTGCCTTTACCTCTTTTGGGGATTGTTGTGGCGTTAAGCGTCACTAGCCGTGAAGCAGGGTGATAGGTAGCAGCGGGAAGGGACTTTTTTATGTGAGCTGCCTTACGGGAATCAACCCGGGTGACTAAAATAGGATGTTTTTTTGTGAGCATTTTTTTGATGATAGTGAGTATTTGTGCGGCCGTTTTTCCTGCTCCCCAAATGACCTCAGGAAAACCTTTGCGTAAGGAACGATGGTGATCAAGGGTCGCAAAACCAATGTCTTCGAGGGGTAAGGTTTTTAACCTGTGGAGCCCCTTGTCTATAGAGATGTCTCCTCGTTTGACGCCTTCAAGAATGCTGCGTATGTCTTCTGGTTTCATATTAATCCTCGTGCGGGGTAAGCGGTTGATCGGTTGCCTGTTTATCAATTTTTACACCTACTTCACCAATAGAGCGCTCGTCAGAACTTGCAATGGTGAAGGTGTAGTTCTGGTAGACGACGGTTTCTCCTGGTTTTGGAATGTGTCCAAACTGTTCCAGGAGAAATCCACCAAGTGTTTCGAAGTCACCCTCGGGGAGGGATAGGGAAAGATGTTCGCGCAGCTGGTCTATTTCCATCCGTGCATTAATGCGGTATTTATTCCATCCCGTTTTACGGTAGAGCCTCTGGTCAGCGTCGTATTCGTCTTGAATTTCTCCCACGATTTCTTCCAGGATATCCTCGATAGTAATGATGCCGACGGTTCCACCGTATTCATCAACTACAATTGCCAGATGGGTTCTCTTTTTCTGCAGCTCAATCAGTAGTTCACCGATTGGTTTTGATTCGGGCACATAGGGTATGGTACGAATCAGTGAGTTGATGGACTGATTGTTGTGCTGTGCATCAAGGAGGTCGAAACTGTTTACAATGCCGATGATGTTATCAATTCTTTCGTGGTAGATAGGAAGCCGTGAGTAACCCTTTTGTGCAATGGTTGCGATTGCTTCGGTGACTGCCGTTGTGTCCTCGACAGCGGTGACCTCAATAAGGGGAATCATTGCTTCTTTAACCACGGTACGGGAAAAATCAAAGAGACGGTCAATCATGGTGACTTCACTGGTGGTTAAATCGCTTCCCCGTTTACTCATTTTGAGAATCAGCCTCAATTCTTCACGGGTGACAAAGGGTGTATCTTTTGGTTTTTTGGTGCCCGCGAAGAAGAAGATACAATTTGTTGCCTTTGTTACGAGTACGGCGAGCGGGTAGAAGAGGTAGGAAGCGAGCCATACAGGGTATGAAATCCAGGGCGCGATAGCGGTGGCACGCTGTTGGAAAATGGTCTTTGGAATGATTTCACCAAAAACAAGCAGGAGCGGGGAGAGTATGAGTACGGCGTAGAGTTCTCCTTTTTCACCAAGAATCCCAATAAAAAATGAGGTAATTAAAATGGAATTGGTCACTACGGCAAGGTTGGTGCCACAAAGCGTTGTCGCTAAAAGTCGTTCGCGGTTCTTGAGCAGTTTTAAGGTTATCTTTATTCGTTGCGGTGACAGATGTTTTGCTTTTCTGATTTTTTTAGTATTAGCGGCAATAAGGGCAATTTCTGACCCTGAAGAGAAGGCCTCTAAGAGAAGACAGAGTATGAAAATGACGGCGTACACGAAAATGGTCATGCTACTGTTTTTTCTCCGTGTTCAATTCATCATCAAATTCATCATAGATTTCACCGAAAATTTCTTCCAGGAGATCTTCCATGGTGACCAGTCCTACAGTGGTGCCATGTTCATTAACGACGAGAGCGAGGTGTATCCTTTTATCCTGAAATTCTTTGAGAAGGTCAGGGATCTTTTTATCCTGTGGCACCAGGTAGGGAGGCCGCAGGATATGCTCCACAGGAGCGCCCGATGGCACTTCTGCTTCGTTTACGGCAAGAAGATCCTTGGCGTATAAAACACCAATGAAATTATTTTTCTCCTGCCGGTAAATCGGTATGCGTGAAAAGTGCTGTTCCTTTATTTCTTTTATAAGGGAGGTCCTGTCTAAATCATAGGGTAGGGTGACCATGTGTTCACGGGGAATCATTATGGAGGATACCAGGGTATCGCTGAAGTCGAGTATCTTGTGGATCATTTCACGCTCTTCTTTTTCCAGAACTCCTTCCTTGTGGCCTACCTCAACCAGTTCCTTGAACTCTTCTTCATGATAGATGCTTTCATCCGGTTTTGAGTGGGGGCCGAGAAGGGATGTTATCCGGTCCACTACCTGTCTAATGATCCACCTGACGGGAAAAACGATAGTGGCAAATATGCTGAGCGGTTGTGCGACCCGGAGGGAAAATTGTTCACTCTTTGAAACTGCTATGGTTTTGGGGAGCACCTCTCCAAAGAGGAGGATGAGGGGAACCATAATGGCCACCGCGAGCCATTTTCCCTGATTGCCAAGAAGAGAGATGCACAATGATGCCGCCAGGGCCGAGGCCGTGATATTGATGAATTCATTTCCTACCAGAATGGAGATCAGAAGACGGCGTGGTTTTTCGAGCAGTTCAAGGACAAGGGCTGCTTTAGGATGCTTCGATTCCTTGAGCTGGTGGAGCTTGATAGATCCCAAAGAGAAGAGGGCTGTCTCTGAGCCTGAAAAGAAAGCAGAAAAACAGAGCAGGACAAAAATTGCGATTATTTTGATAACGATTACAAGTTCCAAGATTTTAAGTAATGCGGAAAGGTTTTATCTCGTAGAGAGAAAATGATCATAACCCAAATGAGATACCGGGTATGGTTTCTGATCGTGATCGAGAACAACGAGTTCCTGAGAATCGTTCACTTCGCCGATCTTTGTGATAGGAGCGTCTCCTGTTGTGCTTGAACGGAGGATTTCCTTTTCCTTGCTGGGGTGTGCAGTAAAGAGGAGTTCATAGTCTTCTCCTCCTGCCAGGGCACAATCGATTTTAGTTTTTTCAGGATAGAGGTGGTTTTGTTCGAAATCCTTTGAGTGCGGGAGTTGGGAGAGGAAGACCGTTGCACCCTTGTTACTCGCCGTGAGGATTCGTCTGAGATCGGTGAGCAGCCCGTCACTAATGTCAATCATGGCAGAAGCAAGATGATTGTCCGCAAGTTTTTTCCCTTCTGTGAGCCGGGGGAGGGGTGAGCGGTGTCTGGCAATGAGCGTGTGGACCGTTGAAGGAGCAGTGTGGGGAGGACCGTTTTGTAAGAGGAGAAGACCGAGAGCGGCATCTCCGAGCGTGCCGGTTACAAAAATGGAGTCACCCGCCTGAGCGCCGTTCCGTTTGAGCAGGTTGTCGGGATGTGCTTCTCCTAACACGGTAATAGCAATCATGAGTGTAGACGGTGAAGCATTTGTATCCCCGCCAACAAGCTGCGTGTGGCATTCATCTGCCAGTTCCATCATCCCACGGTAAAGATCGTCAACAAATGAGAGAGAGAGGTGGGGCGGCAGAGCCAGAGAAACGAGAAAATACCGGGCAGTTCCTCCCATGGCGGCAATATCACTTAGATTCACTGCAAGTGCTTTTCTCCCCAGGTAATAGCTGTCGGTGAAGCTGAGATCAAAATGCACGTCTTCTACTAATAGATCACAGGTTGTAAGGAGAACGGTCTGGCTGGAAACGCTTAACGCGGCAGCGTCGTCACCGATGCCGACGATAATGGATGAGTGGGATGGTCGATAGGTATCGGCAATCCGCTGAATCAGGTTAGATTCACCTACGTCTTTGATGTCCACCTACTTCTTCTTTTTAGAGGTTTTTTTGTTGTGTTGTAGAGCGTTATGGAGGACATCGTCCATAGTACTGGCAAAGACATAGTTAAGTTTCTTCTTGATATTATCAGGGATTTCTTCAAGATCTTTTTTGTTTCTTTCCGGAACGATCATGGTTTTTATCTTTGCACGTATAGCACCGAGGGACTTTTCCTTCAGACCTCCTACGGGCAATATTCTCCCCCGCAGAGTAATTTCTCCCGTCATGGCTACATCTTTCTGTACCGGTGTTTTAGTAAGTGAAGAGATTACAGCCGTTGCCATGGTAACACCTGCGGAAGGACCGTCTTTTGGAATAGCACCGGCCGGTACGTGAATGTGCAGGTCCAGTTTTTCATGGAAAGCGGGGTTAATGTGTAATTCTTTTGCTTTAGAACGGGCAAAGCTTAAGGCTGCCTGGGCTGATTCTTTCATGACATCACCGAGGTGGCCGGTCAGAGTGAGATTGCCTTTGCCTTTCATGGTTGTTGCTTCCACATGGAGGACTTCTCCCCCTGCCTGTGTCCAGGCAAGGCCGGTGGCAACTCCTATTTGACTTACTTCCTGCTCTACTTCAGGCAGGTATTTAGGTACTCCCAAATAGTTATGGAGATTATCAGCTGTTATGCGATGCAGTTTATGTTTTTTTTCTGCTATGCTTCTCGCGACTTTTCGGCAGACGGCGGCAATCTCCCGCTCGAGATTTCGTAAGCCGGATTCCTGAGTATAGTGAGAAATCATCATGAGAATGGCTTTGTCAGCAAGCTTGAGGTTTTCTTTGCTAATACCGTTTTCATCAAGCTGGCGGGGCAGGAGAAACTTTTTTGCAATCATCAGCTTTTCTTCATCAGTGTACCCTGAGATGGTAATGATTTCCATTCGATCTTTAAGGGCAGAGAGAATGGGATCAACGAGGTTGGCAGTGGTGATAAACATGACGTTGGAAAGGTCAAAGGGGAGGTTAAGGTAGTGATCGCTAAAGGAGAAATTCTGCTCCGGATCAAGCACTTCTAACAGTGCAGCCGAAGGATCTCCCCGAAAATCAGCTCCGACTTTGTCTATTTCGTCCATCATGAACACGGGGTTGTTACTGTTTGCCTGTTTGAGACCCTGGATGATCCTACCGGGCAGGGCGCCAATGTAGGTCCTGCGGTGTCCTCGGATTTCTGCTTCGTCCCGAACACCACCTAAGGAAATTCTGGTAAATTTTCTTCCCAAAGCACGTGCGATTGATTTGCCTAAAGAGGTTTTACCGACACCAGGAGGGCCTACGAAACAGAGGATAGGCCCTTTCATTTTTTTCTTCAGTTTTCTAACCGCAAGGTACTCCAGTATGCGCTCCTTCACCTTTTCTAAGTCGTAGTGATCCT
>CALJBY010000007.1 GCA_938024025.1 uncultured bacterium | reverse complement strand
TTTACCACCAAAAGTCCCCTTGCCTATATGTTTGAGAAATCTAAAATAGTAGGCAGAAAAGGGTGTTCTTTAAAGGCCCGTGCTTCTTTAAGGAATCCCTGCAGGGGGAATACAGTAGTTATTGGAGATGCGGCAGCCTATGTTGAGGTCCAGACCCAGGGTGCCCTCATGTGCGGGTATCGGGCGGGTGATGCCGTTTACCGGGAAATGAACGGAGAACCGGGGTTTACCCAGTACACTAAGTGGTGGCAGGAATCATTTGAGTTCAACAGTGAAAAAGCACAGCAGGTAGCACAGGGATATGCACTTGTTCCTACGTACACGGATGGTGAACTCGATTATCTTTTTTCCCTCGCGGACAATAAAATCCTGGAAGGAACATGGAGTCAGTACAAAACACCGAAGCTGATGTGGGAGTGCTTCCTGGAACATAAAGATAGGATTGCACAGGAGAAACCTGAGCTCTATAAAAAGATAGCAAGCCTGGATGAAATGTCACTGGAAGACACTTACAATGTAGAGCTCAGTCCGCCATAAAAAATGCGCTCAATAACGACGCGCAGGGAATGTGATGCTCAGCATTGTTGAGCAGGAAACCAGTACATGCGGAGCATTTAAACCATAGCATTCCCAAGCTTTTCGGTGAGTTCCTGTCCGAAGGCTTTTTCAAGCAAGTGGCGTTCGGGTTCACGCTCCAGAAGCATTTTTGTCATGTACGCTGTTCTGTCTGCAATCTTTTTTGCTTCCTCTGCAGAGACCTCCTGTTCTTCTTCATATATCTTCAGCGCTACATCGAGATAGGCATGGATAAGATTGTGCACCTTCTCTTCATGTGCGATGTCTGTAGCCGACATGAAAAAATAGGGAGATGTGCTGACTCTCACCCAGGACCGGTCAGAAACTTTCCAGTCAAAATAAGACGCCTTTTTCTCTTGCAGGTACAGGTCTGTCAGCAGTTCATAATATCTATCGATATAGTCCTGACGAATGGCAAGGTCAACGGCAGGATACAGGTCAACATCAAACTGAATCTTCTTCTGCTCTGCCATTACCATGCAGTTAAACGAGTATCGGGGAATGTTATAGTTCGAACAGGGCTTTATGCTTGCATTGGTGTAGTCCATGCCCGGCATCAGGCTGAATTCTGCTATTGAAAACTTTTCGATTTTATCACCCGTATACGCCCTGAATGAACCGACTTCACGCCCGTCTGGAGTGACTATTGTTTTAAGATCATCAAACTCAGATAGCGGTGACAATTGTATCTTGTTTGCAACCTTCCCATAGATCTGGTCGCTGATCTTTTCTCCTGCCATCGTTATCCTCCTCATTGAGCATGGATTAGAGCTGCAACAATTGATGATTCAGTTTATCTAGGGCGCCCCTCGTCTTATTACCTACTTTTGCTGTTTTGCCAGTGCGGCTTTTACTTCCGGGACTGCTTTTTTAAGATACTCTTCCACCCGTTCAAAGGTTATGCCAAAGGTCTCTTTGATGGGGGTGTGGTCGATGATTGAGTCGTTGAGAAAGTCCTGGAGCTGTTCAGCGGTAAAGAAAGACTTCTGGGGATTTGCCTTTACCCTTTCTATAAGTTGCTCTTTTGACACTCCTTCGGTGTAGTGAGCATTTATTCCCGCTTCCTTGGCAATCATATTAAGAAAATCTCCCTGCATAACGCAGTCAGGGCCGCCTATTGCAAAGCTCTTGTTCGATGCTGCCGGGTTGGTGAGTGCATCTGCCATACATTGGGCAAGATCGATATGTGAAAGAGGATTCATGCGAAAATGCAGGGGACCGGTGGGCCATGTGTTCGTTTCACCTAACTTCAATACCATGGGAATATGGAACATCTGGAAATCCTTGAACATGCCCGATGGCTTGAAAATGGTATAATCGATACCTGAATGTCTGATAGTTTCCTCAGCCTGATGTTTTGCCCGGTACATGTCCGACACACAGTGGGGACCGACTCCCGCTGCTGACACATGAATTATCTTTTTTATTCCCTTTTCCTTCGCAACGTCAACCAGGTTCTTAATCCCTCCCAGTTCAACGTCCTGGTAGGTCCTCCCCTTCTCCACTTCAGCCGGGGTGAGGCGAATTGAAATTATAAGCCCCTCCATGCCATCCATTGCAGCCTCAAGAGAAGCTTTGTCAAGCATATCCCCTTCGAAGAATTCTATCCTGTCTTTTGCCTCCCCCAGTTTGTCTCTGTTTGACGTTTTTCTGACTAACGCCCTGGCCGTATGTCCCTTTTGAACGGCAAACTTTGCTGCTTCGCTACCAACATCGCCTGTGGCTCCTATTACTAAAACATTCATGACAACCTTCCTTGTAGTGAGGTTACGAAAACTCTCTTTTTTCCATTATAGTTGTACGTGATGAAAGCTAAACCTACTATAGGATAAAGTCCTTTTCTTGTCAAAGAAAATGGCACCGCGCACCATACAAGGGGGACGCCCTTACGTTTCTATCTTTACAGGAACTGTCAAAAGCTTTATGAAAAAAAAGGAAAAAACTGAAACCACAGAGGACACAGAGAGAACATATATATTGAAATAACCTCTGTGCTCTCTCGCTGTTCTCTAAACCGAAAAGGATTTCCACTAAATATAATGCACGGTAAAAGACAAAGGATCTAGATTAATTGCATAGAAGAGCGGTATGGAAACAAGAAATAAATTGAGAAAACTATAAGTCAGGCCCCACCATATTTGTTGGAATAGGTTGCGGGTAAAGCACTAGAGCACATTCATTTGCGTAGCTTAAGTAAAAAGATTAGAGGGCACAGAGGGGAAGGGAACAATTAGTCTTTTACTTCATTGATTGTTACTCTTTTCTCTGTGATCTCTGTGGTTTGATTTTGACAATACGAGTTTACACGCAAGGTGGAAAGTGATACAAGGCATATAGGTCACGATGAGCCCGATTTGACGCACCCGGTGCATTGCATCACAGTATGACCAGAGGTGTAATCTCAGGGTTATACTGTGGTCTTAGCATGAGTTACTTAGTTTTTTAAGGGCGTCCCCCTTCTTCGTATTAAGGGAACATCATGTCAAACGACCTATCGAAAGCACTGCACAGTCTTGAAGGCTTATCGACAGGAGATGCCTTTGGAGAGCTATTCTTCACTATTTCCCCACACCACACCTCACCCGCGCATCTGCCGAAAACGATCTGGCGTTGGACAGATGACACCCATATGGCCCTGTCGATTGTGGAAGTGCTGAAGAGATACGGCCATATTGAGCAGGATGCATTGGCCCGGGCTTTTGCAGAGCGGTATCAGGAAGAACCGTATCGTGGCTATGGCGGCGGTGCGGCACGCTTGCTGCGCCAGGTAGCTTCAGGGTCAGATTGGCGAACCATTTCCCCGACCTTATTCGGTACCGGCTCCTATGGTAATGGCGCTGCAATGCGTGTAGCTCCTCTGGGAGGGTTTTTCTATCAGGATCTGCAGCAGGTCGTCAAGGAAGCCCACCTATCCGCGGTTATTACCCACGCTCACCCTGAAGGACAGGCAGGGGCCATCGCAGTGGCCGTCGCAGCCGCCATAGCCGCAAACACACCCTGTCCCTCCGGCCGTGAATTCCTGCATGAAATTGTGAAACTCGTTCCCGAGAGCGCTACAAAAAAGGGTATCCAGCTTGCCCTCACTATTCCGGCAAATGAATTGTTGCAGGCTGTTACAGTGCTTGGCTCCGGTAACAACGTCTCAGCGCAGGATACCGTGCCGTTTTGTCTGTGGAGCGCAGCGTATCATCTCAACAATTATGAAAAAGCCCTCTGGCAAACGGCAAAGGGCCTGGGAGACTGCGACACAACATGCGCGATAGTAGGGGGTATCGTTTCTCTTTCAGCAAAAGAGATACCTTTGGCGTGGCTAAAGCAACGTGAGCTGCTTCCGGTGCTGTAACACTATTCACCGCAGAGAACGCTGAGAGGAGCATATGCATAGTGCAGCGCGGAAAGAAGCGGTTTATTTTTCCAGGTCATCAGCGACCATTGCGAGGTCAAGGGATTCAAGGGTTGTGCGGGTGGGAGCAGTGGTTTCCCTATCCCAGCCTCTGGCCTCATAGTACTCATCTAAAAGCTTTTCGACCTTATCCCTGTTAAGGGTCTTCCCGTGAGCAGGACCTCCGTCCACTTTTTCTTCAAAAAGACGTTCCGGAAGCACATCATCCTTTCTCGAAAACCCCCCTACCTTAACATTAAACGACTGCTCCAGGTTGTATACCCGCTCACTTGCCCTGAAGAGTTCCTCTCCGGACAGAGGAATACCGGTGGCGGAGGTATACATGCGGGCAAAATCATCAGGGGTAAACTCGGTGTAGGCGGCACTTAATATATAAAATATTTTACAGACACCAAAGAGATCGGGAAGGGTGGTCATATCCTGCACCCATTTTGTAGCCCTGCCTTTCCCTGTTACTCCCTCACCCTTCAAGGCTTCTTCCCCGAAATGTTCTTTGATATATTTTACTGACATCAGATCATCTACCGGGATCCCCCGTAAATGGTCGGCTCCCCGGGTAGAGGTAAGATAGCCCAGGACACTTCCGTGCTTTCCCCGCATCTCTGCGGGAAAACTCTGTCCCTTAATCTGCCGTGCGTAGTATTCTGCTCCCTTGCCGATCTTTTGCGCTGCTTTCCGCATCCCCTCACCCAACAATTCGCCGATTCCCTCTCTTCGAGCGATCTGCTCAATCAGGGTGTGAACTGCCTTGTAGTTGCCCCACTCGAGCTTAAGGCCACCGGTCTCTTCCAGGGAGAGAAGACCCCGCTGGTAGCATTCCATTGCAAAGGCGATGGTATCACCCGTCTCTATGCAGTCTACCCCCATCTGATTGCTCAAGACATCTGATTTAAGGACGGCTGCCAGGTTGTCCACCTGGGGCTGCGTTCCCCATGCCCAGCAGGCGGCAAGTTCGGGCCCTTCACCATAGAGTCCCCTGAACTCTCCCTCTTTAACACGGTAGGTGCGGCCACAGCAGAGACTGCATCCGAAACAGGCCTTGAGACGGTGGAGGTAGTCCTGATTGAATTTGTCCGGGGTAATGTTGTGAAGACCGGGAAATGTGCTGCTCTGGAGATTTTTAGTGGCCCAGCTCGCACCCGTCTTCAGTTCATAGAGGAGGCTTACCGGAGTACCGTAAAGGGTGAGGTCCTTTCTCTGGTAGTTTTTAAGAATTTCGGTACAGATGGGGAAAAATTTTTCGGGGTGAGCTACCTTTATGCCTTTAGTACCCCTCACCGCCACCGCCTTGAGATTTTTGGATCCCATAATGGGGCCCATCCCCTTGGCTGCCGCTCGCTTC
>CALJBY010000006.1 GCA_938024025.1 uncultured bacterium | reverse complement strand
ATCTGTTTAATCTTATCAATGGAGGGACATCCGTGCCTCCGCTGCAGATCAGATGAATACAGCTCAAAGGTGTGTACGTGCTCTATCCCTTTCTTCTCGTCCTTGAATATCTCCGTGTGGTAAAAAAAGTGCCTCCACACCCTTCCCTGCCGGTCCCAGGTTACCTTCTGTAAGCACCGCCACGTTTCCGGATCCATGTAGAGCATCTCTTTACTGTACACCTCGTCTTTTCCCTTGAATTTTGACTCCAGCATTACGGCGTTTGTCCTCTCCAGCTGCAGTCCATTCCACACCGCCTGCCCCTTCTGCTTTTCATATTTATCGACATTCGTATGCCTCCCCAACAGCATCTCTTTCCGCCCGATAATCTCCCACGCTTTCCTGTTTACATGTCCATTCCAACCCATTGCATCGTCAGGTCCCAGGTCAGTCCCGTCAATGGTATCTGACTTATAAGAATATCCCATCCGCCTTATCCTGCGAAACAGAGGGAACCATATCCACACATCATCCGGCTTCTCTGGATTAAGATACCTTAGCTCCATATACCGGGTTCCCCGTACATCAAGCGGCTCTTCTATAAACAGATATTCTCCCCGCCGAATCCCCTTCGGATTGTCCTCGAACTTCGGTACCGGCTCATAATCACACCTTCCCGTGAAGTACTGTATGATGAAGGGCTGTACCGCACGCCGCTCCGTTCTTGTTCGCGGGTTCACCACCACCCCTTGCCGGTCAAATGCCTTCTCATCTCCTCGCGTCACCGACTCGAGGTTCCATGCCATCTCTATGCCTGACTCAGGAAAGGGAAAGGGGAAGCCTGCTCCTTCACCCTTATCCCATCCCATCAAAAATTCGTTCTCCCCTATGCCTCCATCCCAATATGCCTTCCGCCCTTTCGGATCGAGCTTTGCCGTCGGGGCATACTTCTTCGTCATCGCTACCGTCCCCGGCGTCGGCTTTATCTGCCGGTATGGCACTATCTCAAACCACAGCTCTTCTGCTCCCCAGTCCTCAGGCTTACTGAACATTTCATAGAATTGTGGTGATAGAAAGTCCTTTACCTGGGGTATCATATCCTGGTTGACCTTTTTCCCTACCCACGTCTTCTCCCACTCCCGCATCTTCTCAAGCTCTTCTCCCTGGTACATGGGAAACGGCCAGTTTGCCATCTGCTCTTCCGTTGCCACTGCCATCAACTCCTGCGGCATACACACCATCATACCTATTACCACTACTCCTGCAATCACCAGTGCTTTGTGTATTTTCTTAAATCCCTTCACTGTTAGACCTCCTCATGCTTAATTGCTTTTGACTGCTAGTTCTGTTCCCGCAGCTGTTAAAACAGATACCCTACTTTAAAGTGGAGATAATTAGTGGAATCATTTTTCTCCGAGTATCCCTTCTTAGAAGAATTCGTTTTTTTCGAACCAGTGTAAGGGCCTGCATTAGACCAGGCTACGCGGGGGAGAAAGGTAAACCTCCAGTGCTGCCCCGGTGCATACTGAAAAAATGCCCAGAAGGCCCCATTGCCGGACAAGTTATAGGAAAAGTTGAACTTGGTCATGAGCTCCTGTTTGAACCAGTCGGTGGTAATATCCAGGCTGAAACTCGTACTATTTTTGTCTCCAGCACCCCTATCATAACCATCCAGGTTGAGATCCTTCGTTTTGGCTAAGATCCAATCAGTAAAAAAGCCGAGGGTTACATCAACACTCCTCTGTCCGTTATACTTGGTAATAAACTTCGGCATAAAATCCTTACCGATTTCAACGGCAAGAGCAAATTGATCTTTTTGGGTTCTACCATCAACCAACCAATTACCGTCTCCACCGTCTCCGCGTTGACCGTCATACGATATGGTATTAAAGTTAACCCCATATTTGTAGGCAATTTCAGTCCGGACATTGGCTTTCATTGGTATTTCAAAGAGGCCGAAGAAAGGAAGCTTATAAATATATGAGGTGGCTGTAGCACCAAAGTTGTTAGTCCTGTAGTATTGAAAAAACCTTCCATCATAATGTCTGGGCAATGGTAACCCCTCGGATAGCTGGATATTGTATTCTCCAGCGTAGAGGTTGAAGCCCCCGGTCCCCTGTCTGGCCAAACGGAATCCATTAAGCGTTTGCGGCCTGTAGCCGTATCTTCTCTGTCCCCAGTCCCAGACAATAGGGCCCGGGTCATATCCGTTATAATAGATGAGGGTCCAGTCCCAGTCATTTTTGAATAAAGTATTAAATCCCCTGACACGAATACCTCCCGTAGCATTATGCAGACCATGTTCATTGATTGCATCATGTCTCCAGTTCTTCCAGAAGCTGGAGGTAAAACCACCTGAATAGCTGGAACTATACATGGTCCCTTCCTTGGGCAGATCAATCTCTTTAACATCGAAAGGAACGACAATCCATTCAAAGGTAAAGTCATTGTTAAAACTGGTCTGGTAAAACCCGCGGAACATCCAGAGTCCCTGCTTGAAATCCTCCCAGTCATCCACACCCATCATGTGGGAGCGGAGATCAACGGGGTTCACCACATCGGCAGTTCGCTGCAGACCCGTTTCACCCCAGACAACCATCTGCTTACCCACGCGCAGGGTCCAGGGCCCATTGATATAATTGACATAGAGCTCTCGTATCATCTCCCAGCCATGGGGAGTTTTATATGCATCTTCGTCCCGGGCACGGATACCTCTCCCCATAGAACCGGTCATTTGAGGAGCCCAGTCATAAAACCACTCAAAGAGGACGATACCGTCCAGAAGTTTACCCCCCTCATTAAAAATGTGGTAGAGCCCTTCTAAATGGACATGGGTCTTGAACAGGGAAGGGGCATTCTGGGGATACCGGCCGCCATTTGACTTTGTCCCGTTTATTACCGTGCCAGCAGCGGTTGTCCTTGAATTATTCGGGCCTTTTCCCTTCTCCCACTCTTTTAGATTAAATTTCCAGTTTGCTTTCTGTTCAATAGAACCATTTATCTCAAGTTTTTTATCAAACAAATAGATCCGGGCAGAAGAAAGGGTAGGAGTAAGGAAAAGAAGCGTGAGGAAAGAGACGACGAGAGCAACTGAAATTCTTTTAGACATATAACCCTCCTTGAAATATGAATATTTATCTCTGTTTACTCTACTAGTCTAGTAGCAGTAAAAACACCCTTTGTCAATACTATAAAATACTCTACCACTTCATGCAGCACAGGTAGAAACTAGTCTTTTCCTACGACAAATTTCGGTTTCAAAACTGCCACAAAACTGGGCACCAGAAGTAGTCCGCCGAGCATATTGAGCAGGAGAATGGTTGCCAGGAAAAAACCCATGGTCGCTTGAAACATCAGCGGGGAGAAAACCCAGACGATAAGACCACCCGTCATTGCAAGGGCGGTGAAGACAATCGGCTCCCCTACTGCAGTCATGGTAGCAATGATAGTGCTCTTCATGTCTTTTCGAATCTTATATTCTTCCACAATCCTGCCCAGCATGTAAATCCCGTAGTCAACACCTAAACCTATTCCCACCGCAGAAACGGGTAAGGTGCTGGTGGTGATGGTAATCGGTGTGGGCATTGTATAGAACATTCCCGTGGCCATCATGGAAAATGCAATGAGATTGGATACAACCAGGGGAATGGTTAATATGAAAGCTGCACCGGCGGATCTGAACATTATCCAGCAGATGATGAATATGGATAGTAAGGCCCAACCGAGTGTCCTGAAATGATATATTTCAATCACCTCATTGATGGCCGCCTGAACACCAAAGGCACCTCCAGCAAGCTTATATTTCATGGGGGGTTTTAGCTTCGAGTACTTTTCAATATACTCGTTAACCCTGGTCATAACCGTCTTGATCGTCGGCGTCATCTTATCTCTGCAGTAAATGATTATATTAGCAGCAGTGTCTTCCCCGGGATCGCAAAACCTGTCTGCGGTTCCCGGTGTACCCATCTGGGTAAACCGCCGGTAGCTATAGATGACTTCCCTGTCAGTGGTGGGAAAGAAGTACCAGTTCGGATCACCTTCGTGTGCAAGCCAGCCACCACCGGAGAAGGTCCCTATAATGGACCGGGTAAACATCACCAGCCGGCCGGGCGTTTCCCTCATATATTTTTCAAATTCATATATTTCCTTGAAGTGGTCCCCACAGGTCTCCGGTCTTCCTTCACAGGAAACGAGGTCATACTGCTTCTCTCCCTCAACCACCACCAGGAGCGGGCTCAAGATGGGCATACTGAACATAATTCTGAAACCATCCCGGTTTAACCGGTGCCACGGCCAGAAGAGTGATGAACCGGGAACCGCATCCCCAACCTGTATGGTGCTCGATCCTATATAGCCAAGAACAATCAACACGGGTACCATAGCAAAGACCACCCAGCTTCCCTTTCCCCCTATGAGCATTCCTACCTTTCCGAGAATCTTGTCCAAAAACCCTTTCTTTTCAAATTTCTCAAGCAGTCTGGGGGAAATCGGTAAATAGCTCAGGATGATGGGCACCAGGATTACGGCAATGATAATCTGGGCAATGCACCAGAAGGTACAGGAGATACTGATCTTCTGAAGAATCTGGATGGGTGTTAAGGCAATGAGAATGATACCCATTGCATCGGTGGTTATGGCGGTAAACCCCGGAACAAACATGCCGGTGATTACCCGCTTGCAGGCAGCTTTTCCATCCTGATCAACTAAGCATTCTTCAGTGTAACGTTTGATGACCTGAACCGTATGACAGGCCGCCCGTGAGGCAATGAGGAAGGGAAATACCACAATAAGGGGATCCAGGTTATAACCGAGGAGCTGCATGAAACCCACGCCCCACAAACCGCTTACAAATGCTGCCAGGAAGGGAATCACCGTCGCTCTGAGAGACCGGTACCAGTAATAGAAGAGAACAAACATAACCAGGAAGGTCCCGAGCATAAGGAGGAATATCTGCCTGGTATAGGAATCAACATAACCAAGGCGCATGGGTTCCCCAGCGATTGAAAGGATGTGATTATCATCCTCGTATTTTTCCTGTATTCGTATCAACTCCTTAAAAACTACCGTGTAGTCGATTTCATCATCAAAGAAATCTGCTGAGATCAAGGTCTTTTTACTGTCAAACCAGACAAAACTTCCATAAAAGACGCTGGCATAGAGCGCCTCACGCACCTTCTCCGCCTCTTCCTGGGTCTTGGGTACATTAGGAAACATGAGCGGTTGAAACTCGTAACCACCTGAGGTTAACTTCATATCAATGGCTGTATTGACTGCAATGGAGTTAATCTTGAACCGGTCTACTGCGGGAATGAAGTAG
>CALJBY010000005.1 GCA_938024025.1 uncultured bacterium | reverse complement strand
TCTCCTTCATCAGCATTACAGATGAGATATTTTTCTTCTTCCTGAACTTCACTGCACACTTCCCACTTAAGCCCGGTTAAAAAGCCTGCTCCACCTCTGCCTCTCAGCTTACTCATCTTTATCTGGGAAATGACCTTCCTGGGGGTTTCCTTTTTTAGAATAGTGGCTAAAGAGAAGTATCCCCCCTTCGCGACATATTCAGCTATATTTTCCGGATCGATATAACCGCAGTTTCTCAGTGCAATCCTTTGCTGTTTCTTGTAAAAGGAAAGACGCTTATAGGTTGCAAGAGATGAAAGATAAGCCGGGATTTTACCCTTGGCATATTTTTTTCGAGTATCATCTAAAAGAAATTCCTCCTGATCGATCCGGGCCATCATCCCTTTGGTAAATTTCCCGCCAACAAGACCATTGATGATCTCGCCTGCCTTAGCAGGCTCCACCCGGTCATAAGTAATTCTGGGATATCCTGGCTTGAGTATGTCTACCAGGGGCTCATGCTGACAAATGCCAATGCATCCCGTCTTTTGCACGAGCACATCGATCTTCTTCTTTTTCACTTCTCTTTGTAAAACCTGCCAGACTTCATCTGCTCCAGCAGCCTGACCGCAGGTGGCCATCCCCACCATAATCTTAGTTTTGGAGGGGAAAAGAGACTGCATACCTTCTTCTCTTAACTTTTCTAATGTGGTTACGCTATTCATTTCGTCACGTCTTTTCCTAACGGTACTTTTTAAAGGTCGCTGACAGCTTTTCCTGGGTCATGGATCCATAGGTATCTTCATTGATGCACACAACCGGGGCCAGACTACAACACCCCAGGCAGCGCACTTTTTCCAGAGTAAAGCGCAAATCCTTGGTGGTTGTTTCTTGTGCTGACAGATCAAGGTCTCTCTTTGCCTTATCAAAGAGATTTTCAGCGCTTTTTACATGGCAGGCTGTCCCGAGGCATACTTTAACGATATGTTTGCCTCGAGGTTCCAGGCTAAAAGATTTATAGAAGGTAGCAAGAGAAAATAACTTGCTTAAAGGGACCTCGAGTTTGGCACTCAAGAGGGTTAACACCTGGGGAGGTAAATGGTTGTAGTGGGACTGTACTTCCTGCAAGATTGCAATAAGTGAACTGTCTCCGCTCTTCTTAACAATACCATCAATAACCTTTGCCTCTTTTTGTGCACTCATTTAAACACCCTTCTTCTTAGTGTGGGCCACTAACTTCTCATATGCTTCTGAGGTCACTTCCTGCAGCAGTGCTAGCCACTCAGGGGGAAAAGCTAAATATCTCTGCTGTAGTTTAAAGTATTCACTGAGGGGTTTAGGTTGAGCAACACGTTTGGTGAGCTGTACTGTGTCGTCTTCCATTTCATAGAGCGGGTAAAAACCGGTAGTGACCGCGAGAACACCAAGGTGAGCCGTCATTTCCGGTTTAAACAACCACGCCGTGGGACAAGGGGTAAGCACACTAATAAAAGCTGTGCCATTGACGTTAAGAGCCTTCTTAACCTTTCCCATGAGATCGAGGGGAAAACTGGGACATGCCGTAGCACTATAGGCAGGAGCACATTCTTTCACCTGAGCAGGGATATTTTTATCCCGTATAAATGTTTGCAACTCCTCTCTGGTTAAGTCATGAGGTGCTTCGTGTGCATCCAGGGACGGGGCAGATCTTTTGAGCATCTCATTCATGTACATCTCGCTGTCATAACAAATATAGACAACATTCTTCTCTTCCCTGAACATCTCAGGCAGGGCTAAAAGATCCTTGGAAAAAATTCTTCTGTCAATGCCAACTACTGCCTTTGTAGGCCTTTTTGAGCTTCCACCTTTTGTCCCGCTCTGGTTTTCAGCAATCAGTCGATCAACAAACGAGGTGGTTACATCTCCTGATGTGATTTCATCCCAGAGCGAGCCCGTACTTGTCTGGTTATACCGGGCAGGGAAAGAAGCATCCGGTGCAGGGCCAGAGGCTATTAGCTTATTGCCCATCATTTTAGATATCATTCTCATTGATAAGGCTTTACCACAGCCTTTACACGATCTTCGCCCTGAAACAAAATTTTCATCCCGGGGTAAAAGCTTCGGAATATAAACAGGAAAAGTGCTCATAATGTGCAAATATACTCCTGGAAATTAATGGTGCATCATGAATCTTCGTTTCTTTATCTTGTTTGCCACGGCAGCGGTTTAATTTCCTCTTCCATGGTAATACACCGGGTAGGACACTGACGGCCGCACAAACCACATCCTTTACAGTAATCAAGATCGACCTGATAGTACCCTTCCTCATCCATACTCACAGCACTATCCGGACAGAAAAGATAACAGATACCGCACTGCACACACTTTTCTTTATCCCACACAGGCTTGTTGTTGCGCCAATCCTGATTGTTATGAAAATCTTCGGTAATGAGAAGGTCAATCATCGTACATCATTTCCCTTACATATATTCTGTAACGCGCTCTTACTAAAGTTCCATTTACTTACCATAGGAACACACAATCTCAAAGGAATTTTTTAATTTTTTTCAACTACCCCATCGGCAGTGCTCTGTGCAAACTCCACAGCCCACTGTTTGCGGCAAAAAACAAGAGGCACAACAATCGAATCGTGAGCAGCTACCACTTCACGCCCCTTCAGCAGGTGCACCCATTGGGCAGACTTTGACACAAATTTTACATTCCGTACACAGTTCTGTATCTACGGTTACTACATCCTGTATCATGCTGATGGCAATCGATGGACAGAGGTCTATACATCCACCGCATCCTGTACACTTTTCCTGGTTGATAGTAATCATAGTTTTAAGCACTCGGTTGAAAAAAGTTTAAAAATCAGAAAGGCCGTATTCCCCCATGTCATAGGTCATCCCCGAAATCAATTCCCAGCTCATCCCCCCATCGGTAGTACGGGCCAGGGTTCCCCGGGCACCAACAATCCAACCGTTATTTTCATCACTAAAGGCAATATCCCGTAACCAGAACCTGGTTTTAATCACCCCGTCTCGCACTTCCCATGTTTCACCACCATCGAGGGATACAAGGTAGTACCCTCTGTTCCCAACCGCCCATCCCCTTTTTCCCTGCATCGCTATACTGTAGAGCGGAATGTCACAGTTGCTTTCAAGCTTACGCCACGTGCTCCCTCCATTTTCCGTCATTAAAATGATGCCATCCATTCCCACAATCCATCCCGCATCTTTATTCTTAAAATAGACTTCGTAGAGGGCTGGCATGGGCATCCAGTCAAAGCTGAACATGTCCTCTTCGGTCTGAATAGCTTCGCACTTCTGTACTGCCCACTGCTCACCACCATCTGACGTGTGGAGGATAGTCCCAAACTCACCTACCACCCAACCATGGTTCCTGTCTACAAAACAGACACTGTTTAACACCTTATCAAAACCCTTGAATTGAGACTCCCAGCTCTCTCCACCGTTTGCGGTGTGGATGATGGTACCAAACTCACCCACTGCCCAGCCATACTGATCATCTACAAAAGAGACAGAGAAAAGGTTCTTTTCTGTACCGCTTTCCTGTTTAAGCCATGTCTTACCACCATCACCGGTACGGATAATAGTCCCCTTGATCCCTACCGTCCATCCTCTTGTGCTGTCAATAAAGGAAGACTCACACAGCAGGAGGTCTCCTACCCCGCTTTCAACCGGTTCCCAATTCTCTAAACCTGCTCCCCCGCTCGTCGTGCGGTAGATCGCACCATAATTCCCGAACACCTCGACGTTTTGCGGTGTAAAAGCAACTACACTGTGCAAGTTCTCACCGGTAAGCATAGCGATCTTGGGCATCGCAAATTTGGGACGACCGGGCTTACATCCGAGCACTACTATGCTCAGAAGCCCTATCATCACCCACCATGTTTTCCTCCTTCTTCTACCGTAATCCATGCCGATTCCCTTTGAGGACAGGTTAGTTCTTTAAACACCTTTTAACATCTGGGCCACTTCCTCCTCTGAAAGCACATCAGGTCTGGTTGCATAGGGAGGATTAGAGAGGTTGTTCGGGTCAAATGTTCTCTTAATTTTCTTCATAATGAGGTGCACGTTGTCAAAGGTAGGACCCAGGAGATCATAGGAAGGACCTAAAAGGTGAATTACGGCTGCTGGGCTTGTATCCTCCAGCTCACCTTTGAGGTGACCCATTATAATTTGTATCGCCTCACTGGCCTGCTCAACCGTTTGTTCCGGAAACACGTCGGTAGTCATCAAACACCAGTGCCCAAACTCCTGGGGGCTGATCCATCCACCATTAACACTCAACGGCTGGACAAAACCCTTACCCAGTTTTTTATCACCTGCAAGCATCTGTTTGGCACCAGTATTTGATCGTACGATTTCGGTGATGATACTGTCAATAGAATCGACGTTTGATGCACCGATGGAAAAACTGTCTGAGGGACGGGACAGCCTGATACCGTGCCCAAACCGCAACCACTCATTGGCGACTCTCCCAATCCAGACCTGGTAGGGCGGTTCCTCCTCTCCCACAAATTCTCCTCCCACCTTGGCAACAATCCCCTTCAAAACCTTCTCCTCATAGTTGAGCTGTTCCAGGGAAGCCGTTGCTTGAAGACCAATAACACAGAAGCCGGAGTGAAACACATCCTTGTCGATATTGTCAAAGAGGTCCTCTTTGCTTTCGGAAGAATAGGTATAGAGAAACTGCTGAGCCAGGTGGGTTGCAACCACGGCAATCTCGGCTCTGCCCATCTCATAAAAGAGTTCACCAGACTGAATTAACTCTTTTTCTTCCTCTCCCGGATATTCGAAGGGAAACCGGACCATATACCACCTGAATTTATCCTGGGGCAGGGGTGCCCTTTTTTCAATAGAAACACCGTGGGTCGGGAAGACCGTAGGCCCCGGCCATGGTAACAGCCGGCAGCTTATCTTGGTAACCATCCCCAGTCCGCCGGCATGACCAAACTGGCCTCCTCGCAGTAATCCCCTCAAGTCTGGCCCGGGGCCATCGTTCCAGCACCACTCATCCTTATCAAGGGACGGTGGACCACTCCTCATGATCTCTCCATCGGGCAGAACAATCTCATAGGCTAGGAGGTTATGGGCACCCACACCGCTAATCCAGCTGTTACCGTAGGCACCATGCCAGGAGTAATTGGCAAGCACCGAAACCTGGGCACCCGCCAGGGGAGTAGGACA
>CALJBY010000004.1 GCA_938024025.1 uncultured bacterium | reverse complement strand
TAAAGCCGCTCCTACCATAACTCTATCTGAAAGAGAACTGCTCAGATGTAGTTGCGTAAGAACCTAACTTCAAGAAGTTACAGTCGTATTGGGTGTCAACTGGAGAATTACGGATAAGCAAATTTCATAATTTTTGGATTGTGCCGATTCATCCCCCTTACCCCAGTTAAATATACTTCGTATTTAAGGGGGCAGGCAAGGCGGGGATTTCTTGGCACCTGCCGGTAGAGAGAGCGAAGCTTATGGATCACGTATTCAGCAGCAAGATTGCTAAAGAGTTACACCTTACAGAAAAACAGGTTCATGCCACCGTTCAACTGCTGGATGAAGATGCTACCATTCCCTTTATCGCGCGGTACCGGAAAGAAGTAACCGGCAGCCTGGATGAGGTAGCCATTGCCGCGATCCGGGATAGATTGCATCACTTGAGGGAACTTGATGCACGACGTAAGGCAATACTGAAATCTCTCGAGGAGCGGGAGCTGCTGACGGATGAGCTGGAAGAAAAAATCATGGCAGCGGACACCCTGTCGGTCCTTGAGGATATCTACCTCCCCTTCAGACCAAAGCGACGTACCAGGGCAACCATTGCAAAGGAGAAAGGGCTTATGCCCCTTGCAGACCTGATAATGGAACAGGGGGCGCTTGACCCGTTTGCAGAAGCAGCTAACTATGTTGATAAAGAAAAGGGGGTCGAAACCGCCGAAGCTGCTCTCCTGGGTGCCAGGGATATCATTGCTGAACGCATTAATGAGGACCAGGAGGCCAGGGCTGTAATACGGGAGCTTTTTTCTACACAAGGCATTATCAAAACAAAAATGATTGCAGGAAAAGAGGAAGAGGCGCTAAAATATAAAGATTACTGGGACTGGGAAGAAGCGGTGGGAAAAGTACCGTCCCACCGTTTGCTTGCAATGAGACGGGGTGAAAAGGAGGGGTTTTTAACCTTACGTATCCTCCCGGAAGAAGAGGTTGCCCTGGCACTGTTGGAACGCCGGTTTTTGACGAATGAGAATGCTGCTTCAGAGCAGGTGAAAATAGCAATTGCTGATGGTTATAAGAGGCTCTTGTCATCCTCCATGGAAACTGAAATTCGTACGGACTCAAGACATAAGGCTGATCAGGAAGCGATTAGGGTGTTTGCAGAAAATCTTCGTCAGCTGTTACTTGCCCCTCCCCTGGGGCAGAAAAGGATCATGGCCCTTGATCCCGGTTTCCGGACGGGCTGTAAAGTGGTCTGTCTGGACAGCCAGGGAAAGCTTTTACACCACGACACCATTTATCCCCATGGGTCTCAGAACAAGCAGGATGAAGCAGCGCGCACCATTCGCGATCTCTATGAACGGTACCAGCTGGAAATCATAGCAGTTGGTAACGGTACGGCAGGCAGGGAAACAGAGGCGTTCATCACGTCATTGCACCTTCCCGGTGATGGTGCTGTGGTCATGGTTAATGAGAGCGGTGCGTCAGTCTATTCTGCTTCAGAGGCAGCCCGGGAAGAATTCTCCCAGTACGATGTTACCGTAAGAGGTTCTGTGTCCATTGGCAGGCGCCTTATGGACCCCCTTGCAGAACTTGTTAAAATTGATCCGAAAGCTATTGGTGTGGGTCAATACCAGCACGATGTTGACCAAAAGTTATTAAAAGAGAAGCTCGATGATGTGGTAATGAGCTGCGTGAACAAGGTAGGCGTAGAGCTCAATACTGCCAGCAAACAGCTGCTCGCCTACGTTTCAGGACTGGGTCAGAAACGGGCCCGGAACATCGTGGATTACCGGGATGAACAGGGACCTTTTACCTCCAGGAAAGAGCTTAAGCGTGTACCGGGATTGGGGAAAAAGGGTTTCGAGCAGGCCGCGGGCTTCCTCAGAATCAGCCAGGGTACACATCCTCTCGATGCAAGTGCCGTTCATCCGGAAAGCTACATGATTGTAGAAAACATGGCACAAGATCTTAACTGCTCAGTAAAAGACCTGATAGAAGATGAGGCGTTGCGTAAAAAGATCGATGTGAAAAGCTACATAACCGGAACGGTAGGCTTGCCCACCTTACAGGACATTATGTCGGAACTGGCAAAGCCGGGCCGCGATCCCCGGGATTCATTCGAGCTTTTCAGTTTTGCTGAAGGCATCAATTGTATGGAGGATTTGAAGGTTGGCATGAAACTGCCGGGTATTGTTACCAATGTAACAGATTTTGGTGCTTTCATCGATATTGGTGTACATCAGGACGGGTTAGCCCACAAGAGTGAACTCGCTGATACCTTTGTGAAAAACCCTGCCGAAGTTGTCAAGCTTAACCAGCACGTGTCGGTTACCGTGCTGAATGTGGACCTTCCACGGAAGAGGATCAGTCTTTCCCTCAAAGATAAAAGGCAAGAGAGTAATGCTTAGATGCACCAGTGTCGCGTAGCATGTGGGTAGCATACCCCATAGTATACTCCTCGCAATGACAAGTGACTGCTCCTTCCCTCACATCACTTCTTCAGGACAATCTGTAACGAAAGAAAAAAAACGGTTTGGACCACAAGGTAAAAGCGGGGTAGGGTTGTGTGTACTCGCAGCTTTAATTCACCGTAGAGCAGTGTGGAAAGAAAAACGAGGACAAACCAGGTGCAGTAATTTTTGAGGGGAGGGGTGCCGCCGGACCAGTGCCA
Organism: uncultured bacterium; assembly: GCA_938024025.1. Taxonomy (GTDB): domain Bacteria; phylum Desulfobacterota; class WTBG01; order WTBG01; family WTBG01; genus CALJBY01. The sequence goes on along the minus strand of CALJBY010000004.1, from coordinate 1,290 downwards.
ATAACCCAGGTTGATTGCCACCGGTTCCAGGATGTAATCGAATGCAACTGCCAGCAGACTGGAGATGAGTGACGTGAGCAGAACGTTTTGTGTGATCTGTTGTGTCAAGACAATTGCACCAAGGATAACCAGTGTCCAATTTATTCCGATAATAAGCGGGACACCCAGCACCTTGAATCCCAAAATGTCTCCGTAGTGATAGGAGCCAAAGAGGAAACCGGTTTTAACGCCTATAATTTCTGCGAAGTAGGTTATAGTGAAGGTGGTGATACACCACACAAGCGATGTACGGTTGCCTGTTCTTAAAAATGAATAGCAGACCACCACACTTGTCAGGGTCAGGACCAGGGGGGTGAGTGTCAGCATCAGTCCCCTGGTCATCTCCAGGGTGTGCCCTATGAGACCGAGCGTAAAGGTAGCTATCAGAAAGAGTTTGGCGTAACGATTAGCTAAATTTGTCTTCCCTTCCATACCGTTTTTCCCGTTAGCGTCCAGTAGAGTGAGTTTGCACCGACCAGCACCATGCACAGCATTTGAAATGGGTGCAACATAACATTTATGAGCGGATTTTGCGAGCTTATACGTGAGACGATAACCCTCCCGATAATAATAAGAAGAACGAGCCAGATGTAATATGCACGGAAGATAACGAAGATGAATGGTGTAAAGAAAACCATGATTAAGCCGGTGAGTATGCACAAAAAGATGAGCGGAGAAACATTAAAACCCGGGAAAAAATTTTTTGAAAATCCTTTGAAGGCGTCCATAAACCCACCGTACATCCTGCAGGTCAGTGCATCATAGCTTACTGCTGTCATAATGCGGTAGTTGTTCCTCTTGAACCTTCGTGCCAGTTCCGTATCTTCAACGACTTGATCGGCGACCGCTTCATGTCCACCGATAGCATCATAGGGGTTTTTTTTACACAGCATAAACTGCCCATTTGCTGCGGTAAGGGAAGAGTAAGATGTTGCCCTAACTAATGTAAGGGGGAGCAAGGAAAGCAGTAACCAGTTCATGAGGGGTACAACCAGCCAGGCGCCCGTACTGCCTATGTTCTGGGTTGGAAAACAGGAGAGCATTACCACCTTATGCCTGGACATGGTATGGAGTGCGGCTTCCAGGGCCCGGTTTGCGAGGTGAACATCGGCATCGATAAAGAGGTATACTTCCCCCCGTGCATACTCTGTGAGTTGAAAGCATGCCCAGTTTTTTCCCACCCACCCTACGGGGAGGGGCTGCCCTCTCACCAGGGTAACCTTTTCAGTGGTGCGTGCTATCTCTTCTGCC
>CALJBY010000003.1 GCA_938024025.1 uncultured bacterium | reverse complement strand
GGAACCGGTGCCCTGGCCCTGGATGTGCTGAAACATTTTCCCCGGGCAAGCTATACCGGCATTGATTTTTCGAGTAAGATGCTGGAGGTAGCATCACACCGGCTTAAAAAATGTGATCAGCAGGTAACCCTTCAAAAGGCTGATTTAAACCGGGTAAAGATTGCCGGACGGTATGATTTAATCATATCGTTATTTACTATTCACCATATTAATAATAAGAAGGGGCTGTTCAAGCACCTCTACACACTGCTCAACCCGGGTGGCTGTTTCTTTTACGGTGATGCTGCCGTTTCTAAAAACAAAAGGTTAGAGAAATGCTTTATTGAAAACTGGAAAGATTTTATGGCCCGGTCCGGTCTCTCCAAGGGAAAAAGAGAAAGGGTAATTGAGGACCACCGACAGTATGATCACCCGGAGCCACTTGAAACACAGCTCCACTACCTTAAGGCAGCAGGTTTTAAGGGTTACGATATTGTCTGGTGTCGTGAGAAAAGTGGAGTGTTTTTTGCTGCGAAGTAAAAGATGCGGGAAATGCATGTTAGGAGTTGCGAGGCCTCACATTGTGGAAAGCAGGAATTAAAAGAGAACAAAAAAGATTGGAGTGGTGGAGTCCTGGAGTGTTGGATTGCTGAGTTGTGGGTTGCGTGTTGCAGGTTTTCACATTTCGGATAATACAATAAAAGATGAACATCGAACATTCACCCTGTTAAATTGCTTGGCGGGCAATGTATTACACCTATTTACTGAGAAGCTTACAGCGCAGCTGGTTTCACATAGGTTTTACGAGTGATCTCAAGCAAAGATTTGAGCAGCATCAGAAAGGTTTATAAGGAATCGGCTCAAATCTTATTTAACAGGGTAAAACGTCTAACATCGAATTTTGAATGAAAAGAAAAAGATAATCAAAACGGTTTCCTATCCCGTATGGGGTACGGGGAAGATTTTTCTGAATTCTTTAGTTTTTCTTCGTGTCCTTCGTGGTTCAAATATGCGGACTTCTTGACAAACCCTAAAGATGAAAGAATGTCTCATGATACGATCAACTATTGCAACGCTGTTGCTGCTGCTCTCAATGAACGTCATTCTTCAGGGATGCGGCCGTGAAGAAACGCTCTCAAAGAAAGACAGTGCCATTCCGGTCACCCTGAGCACGGTTGCATCGATGGATGTTAACCACACTATAGATCAAGTTGGAACACTGGAAGCAAACGAAACGGTTATGGTCAGGTCGGAAGTCCAGGGAAAAATAAAAAAGATTGTATTTGAGGAGGGGAAACAGGTTACCGAAGGGGAGCTCCTGGTGAAGTTGGATGATGTTAAAATAAAGGCCGAGATCGAGAGTATCAAGTCAAGGATAGTCCAGTACCGGGCTGAACTGGTTAACACGAAAAGAAATGTCCTCCGTAATGAAGATTTGCTTAAAGATGGTGTTATCAACCAAAAGGCATACGACGATATCACTACGAAACGTCAGGTAGGAGAAGCGCTCTTAAGCGAGGCACAGGCCAACCTTTCCCTGGCACAGGAACAGCTCAAAGACACTTCCATCACCTCCCCCTTTCAGGGGTTCACTTCAGAACGGTTTGTCTCCGTGGGTGATTTCATTGGGGTGGGAGATCCCATCGTCAAGATTGTGCAAACTGACCCCTTGAAACTTGCCTTCCGTATTCCAGAAAAGTACGTTCCATCCATCACAACAGGAAAGCAGGTAGAGGTAACAGTAGATGCTTTCCCCGGAGAAACATTTTCCGGATCTATCTATTTTGTCTCTCCCGACATCGATACAAGCACACGAACCTTGCTGGTAAAGGCTACAGTACCCAACAGGGACAATCATCTGAACCCCGGTATGTTCGCCCAGGTTACCGTTACGCTTGAAGTACATCCCGAAGCCCTGGTTGTTCCCTGGGATACCCTCGTCGTTAAAGAAGATGAAATCTATTTATTCCGTGTTGATGCCGGAAAGGCACAGAAGGTGCAGGTTAAGGTCCTGCTGGTCTTTGACAAGAAGGCCGAGGTTGAAGGAGACCTAACCCCGGGAACAACAGTGGTAAGAGAAGGAAAGTTTTCCATCAGGGATGGGGACACCGTTAAAGAGATAGACCGGGCTACTGCTGCCCAGTGAACACATCACCGATAAAACACAGCTGAGCACACCATGTTTCTTCCAGATTTTTGCATAAAACGACCGGTAACCACCATCATGATGGTCATGGCCCTCTTAATTTTCGGGCTCATCTCTTCGAGCCGTCTGGGTGTTGACATCTTCCCCGATGTGGATTTTCCACTGGTTACGGTAAGGACCCTCTGGGAAAACGCACGTCCTGAAGAGATGGACAACAACATCACTGACGAGCTAGAGGATGCCCTCGGGAGTATTAGCGGTATTAAGCACATCGTTTCCAACAGCCTTGAGGGTTTTTCGAGCATCCTGATTGAGTTTGAACTTCACAAAGACGTTGATGTCGCTGCGCAGGAGGCACGGGACAAGGTATCAACGCGGTTGTGGAAACTCCCCGATGAGGCCGAGACCCCAACCATTGAAAAGCTGGATATCAATGCCCAGCCCATACTATGGCTGGTACTGTTCGGCGAGCAGCATTCCATCGAAGATCTCACAGAATACGCCGACGATAGCATTCGTCCCCTCCTCCAAAAGCTGAAAGGAATTGGTGACGTGCAAATCAGCGGTGGACGTGAGCTGCAGGTTCGCCTGTGGCTTGACCGGAATAAACTCACCGCCCACAACCTGACTGTTCAGGATGTCATCCTCGCCCTCAAGAAGCAGCATCTGGAGGTACCCGGAGGCAAGGTAGAATCTGCCGAAAAAGAGTTCCTGGTACGGACCATGGGAGAATTTCTAACCCCGGAGGCCTTCAATAATTTAATCGTTGCTTACCGGGAAGGAACAACTATTCGTTTGCGTGATATCGGTTACGCTGAGAAGGGGCGTGAGGATGTAAAAACCATAGCCCGTTACACCTCAAAGGAAAAAGAAGCGCTGCAGGGAGTAGCCATCGGTGTTTCCGCCCGCTCAGGGGCAAACAAGCTGGCTGTGTGCTCCCTGGTCAAGGATGAGCTCAGTGGAATTAGAAACCTCCTTCCGGCAGGGATGAAGATCGAAATTTCAAGCGACGACTCCGTCTTTATTCAGGAATCCATAGATGAGATCCAGTTCCAGCTCATTATCGGGGGATTGATGGCGGCGCTGGTGATTATGCTCTTTCTGCAGAACATCCGTACGACCATATTCAGTGCCATCTCTATTCCCACCTCTATCATTTCAACCTTCACGGCCATGTACATACTGGGATTTACCATGAACAACCTGACTATGGTGGGCCTTGCCATGTCTGTGGGCATTGTTATCGACGATGCCATTGTCATGGTAGAAAATATCTTCCGTCACCGGCAGATGGGAAAGAGTGCCATGCAGGCAGCCCGGGACGGGTCATCAGAAATAGGCTTCGCAGTGATTGCAGCCACACTGGCCCTGGTCTGTGTATTTCTGCCCGTGGCCTTCATGGGAGGGTTTGTGGGAAGATTTTTTTACGAGTTTGCCATCACCGTTGCCATGGCTATACTGATCTCGGCCTTTATATCACTTACCATCGTTCCCATGCTTGCCTCCCGTTTTCTCAAGGTCTCTGAAGGAAAGTGGCAATCACTTCTCATCTTTGACCGGTTCATGACTTCCATGACCGGTGTATACCGAAAACTACTTACCTGGTCTCTTGACCACCGGTTTACCATTGTCATGATCGGTATCCTCTCTCTCGTACTCGGCGGATTGATTTTTGCGAATGTCAATAAAGAGTTTGTTACAGACGAAGACAAGAGTAAGTGCGTTGTGCGAATCGAGACACCTCTGGAATATTCCATTCACAAAACTGACAAGGCATTGCAACAGGTGGAAAAAGAATTGAGAACATTTCCTGAAGTCCAGCAAATCTTTTCTATTACGGGATACGGCGAGGAGGGGAGCACGGCACAATCAAACAAGGCCATCTCCTTTGTAACCATGGTTCCCAAGGACCAGCGAAGGAAAACCCAGAAGGAGGTCATGCAGGAGGTCCGGAGAAAACTCTGGTCAATACCGGATGTCCTTTCGACAGTCTCAATCACCTCCATACTCGGTGCTGACAGGCGAGAGGAAGAGATTCAATACGTCATACAGGGGCCGGACATAGAGACACTCGATCAGTACTCCCGGGAAATTATGAAACGGCTGGAGCAGACACCCGGTTTTATCGATGTGGACCGCAACCTGGAACTGGGGAAACCCGAGGTCCGGGTTGAAATCAATCGCGAAAAGGCAGCCGATGCCGGGGTACCGGTAGAAGCGATTGCCAATGCTATCGGCTCGCTTATCGGGGGCGTCGATGTTGTAGAGTTTAAACGTGGTGGTGAGAGTTACGATGTCCGGGTGCGGCTGGTGGAACAGGAACGGGACCTTCCATCCGATATCAAAAAGATCTGGGTAAAATCGGCAAGCGGCCAGCTCATTGAGGTTGACAACCTTGTCACCCTGCACCAGGCCTACGGTCCCTCTATTATCAACCGCTTCGACCGGCAGCGTGCTGTCACCATCTTTGCCAATCTGGAAGGAATAACTCTTGCCCCTGCTTTGGTTGAGATTGAAAAGCTTACCCGCGAGGTGCTGCCCGAAGGCTTTTCAGCACAGCACACGGGGCGCACTGAACTCTACTATGAAACCATTTACAACCTTGGCATTGCATTCGTTCTTGCCATACTGTTCACCTACATGGTCCTGGGTGCCCAGTTCGAGAGCTTCATCCACCCCCTTACTATTATGCTTGCCCTCCCCCTTTCTTTTATTGGTTCCTTCGGTCTTCTGTACATCACGGGAAATACCTTCAACCTCTTCTCCATGATCGGTCTGGTTTTGTTGGTCGGGCTTGTTACCAAAAACGGTATTCTCCTGGTCGATTACGCGAACCAGCAACGGGAAAAAGGCATGTCAATCAAAGAGGCCCTGATTGAAGCGGGATCTGCCCGGTTCCGTCCCATCATGATGACGGCATTTTCCACGGTCGCCGGGGTCTTCCCTGTGGCACTGGGGATCGGTGTCGGCAATGAAATGCGGCAGCCAATGGCCGTAGCCATAGCAGGCGGCCTTATTACATCAACCCTCCTCACCCTTTTAATCGTCCCC
>CALJBY010000002.1 GCA_938024025.1 uncultured bacterium | reverse complement strand
ACTATCCAGTAAATCTTATTCTAAATGGTGTTGCGAACATTTCTGAATTTAAAGAAAATATAACCTCTGCAGAAAGCAAAGATCAATTGACACGAGAAGAGCTCGTATCTTTTGAAGAAGAAGTTTCTTCCTTAGGAAAAGATTTTTGTCGTCGTTGCAGCTATTGTGAGCCCTGTCCCAATGATATCCAAATCCCTTTTATGATCCACGTCTTCTGGCAGATGGTACATGATAAGAAGTATGAAGAACTTCCTGTTGAGAAACAGGAAATGGGCAAGAACTCTATGATTTGGTTTCAAGCCTGTGAAGAGTGTGGTAAGTGCGAGGAAAAATGTCCATACAGTTTACCAACCATAAAGAGGAAGCGAGAACTTATAGTACTATTTTCTAGCAGATAATATGTGCCCACCAGTATATCTTATAAAAAAACACATCAAGATAGCTAAATCCTGTTGTGGGAGTTAACCTCAGTTATGAAAAAACTTGCGGATTTTATCATTGAAAAAAGGCTGTGGGTTCTTATGCTCATCTCGTTGATATCTGTTTTCTTTCTGTATAAAGTAAAGGATTTAGAGGTGCATACCAAATTTGCTGACCTTCTTCCTCAGGGACATGAATATATTAAGGTGCATAACAAGATTCGAGCCCAGTTCGGCGGTGCCAATACGGTGAATATGGTTCTCCAGGTGAGGGAAGGAGACATCTTCAATCCCACCACCCTCCAGAAGATAAGGGATATAACCGATGAACTCTACCTCATCCCTGGTGTTGATCGATTCAAGATTCTTTCCCTTGCGGTAAATTTGCTGTTTGATATGGTGACAACCTCAGGCGGATTCGATTTCATTCCCCTCATGTTCCCCGACATACCACAAACACCAGAACAGATAGCAACCTTAAAAGAGCGGGTTTATGCCAGTGTCTTCTACGGCAGCTTTGTCTGGTTTGATAAAAAAAGGACACTTATCACAGCAGATTTTTTTGAGGACGAGATTGACTACACGGTAGTCTTTAAAGAACTGCGCAGGATTCAAGAGAAATATGAGGACGACAATCACATTCTTGCCATGAACGGGGAACCCCTGCACCTTGGTTATGTCGATTCTTATGTCTGGCCGGTCTTTAGAATTATGATAATCTCCTTTATCATTATGTTCATCCTCTTCTACTATTGGTATCGATCGCTCCGGGCGACGGTCATTCCTTTTCTGGCAGCTTTTGTAAGCGGGGTATGGGGACTGGGCTTCATGTGCCTTTTAGGGTATAATCTTGATCCGCTCATTTTGGTGTTTCCTTTCCTGATTGCCTCCCGGGCAGCCTGCCATACGGTTCAGGTCATTAAACGCTATACAGAAGAGTGTTTGATTACAAAAGAGGGTAAGAGCGCCTGCAAGAGGGTGATTGAAAGCATGTTTATCCCCGGTTTTACTGCCATCACCACGGATGCCATGGGCATTATTCTCATTGCGCTTACCCCCATCCAGATTCTCCAGAAAATCACTTTATCCTGCACCTTCTGGTGTATCGCACAGATTCTTATTGCCATAATCCTGATACCCATCATATTAAGTTTCCTGCCAATTTCCACCGGGCTGCTTCAAAAATTTGAGCGGAAGGGCATCCTAGATAGAATTTTGCTCAAAGTTGGCACTCTCATTGGCGGCAGGGGAAGCCTGGTAGTTTTTTCCATGGTTCCCCTATTGATTGTCTTTGGCTATTTGGGGGCGAAGAATATCCAGGTAGGAGAGGCCGTTCCCGGTTCTTCCCTTTTCTGGCCCGGGCATCGATACAACCAGGATGGCTTTACTATTGCCTTCAGTATGCCTATTTTGAGTCCACTCTATGTAGTGATGGAAGGAGAAGAGCAAGATGCTTTACTGTTATGCCCTGACTCGGAAACAGGGAGGGGTGGTGACAATTTTGTAGAGATGTATCGTTTCGAGAAGTTTATGCGTGATACACCGGGAAGGCTGGTGATGTTTACCAATTCGATTATTAGTACCTTTGCCGGTTCCAATTCACTCATGCATGAGAACGATCCTAACTGGTTCTTCTTTCCCACAACCGATGGAGAGATTATTTATATGTACTTTCGGACTTTTAATACAGGTATCCCGGGAAGTGCTGAAAGGTTTTGCGATATAAATGAAGCCACTGCAGCTAATATAATCATCTATTGCAGAGATAAAATGACACCTACTATAAAGACTGTTATGGCCAGGATTGAAGAGTATATAGAAAAACACTCAAAGCTACAGCCTCACCTGAAATATAAACTGGCTGGAGGTGCCTTCGGGGTGCAGGCAGCTATTAATGAGGTGATTGAAACATACCATTTCAGGACACTTGGCTGGGCTCTGCTGGCTATATTCATTATCTGTTGGATAATGTTTAGATCCATTGTAGCAGCCCTTATGTTAACCATCCCGCTCATCGTATCCAATCTCATTGCGTTCTCAATGATGGCTACCGGGATGTTCTATCTTCTTCCCGTGCCCATTACCATCACAACGAGCACGCTACCGGTTTCTGCAGTAGGTATAGGGTTGGGGGTAGACTATGGTATCTACATGCTGGGCAGGATCCTGGAAGAGTATAAGATCGGAAAGGACTTAAAGGGTGCCATTACTATTACCATGGGTTCGGTAGGTGAACCAATAGTCTTTACGGCCCTGGCGATGACTGCCGGTCTTGTTGTCTGGATTGCATCACCGTTAATGTTTCAGGCTACCATGGGATTTTTCCTGGCGACCATCCTGCTTCTCAATATGCTGGGTGGGCTCCTCCTGGTGCCCAGTTTTGTTGCGGTGATAAAGCCCAGATTTATTACTGATTAATGAATGCCTTAAGCCATGGGCTTTGCTGATGGTTTAAGCTTTGCTATGCGATTTAGGGAGAGCATTAAGACTGCATAATAAAAATACCTCCTTATGATGTAAGGTGATGGTGAGCCTCGTATCAAGAGGAGGTAGATAATGAAAGATTTTAGAAGGTCAGCACATGCTCTGTGAGAATCTGTGTGAGAAAAATTGCCAAAATCTGCCAAAGTCAAAAAGGGCTATATTTATAATAGTTTAATTTTTAAACGAGATTAGGAAACTCAGGGAGATTGCCTCTTAAGCAGTAGGTCGTAGATTCGTTTCCCCGGTGTCAATAAGGGACTCCTTCACGGATCCCCAAGATAACTTATATAAAATAGGTAGATAGCAAGCTAATGCACGCTGCCTATTTTTTTGGTCTGCCGGGATAGTTACTATGCATTTATGCAAGCCTGACCCCATCCCTGCATCATGGCATAGTTATTTTGAAGTGTTTTCTAAGTGTCCTTTTATTGATAGTATTTCTTATTACCC
>CALJBY010000001.1 GCA_938024025.1 uncultured bacterium | reverse complement strand
GATTTGACCGGACCGGATTTGACCATTCTGGTTTTTCCGGGTCCTTTTATAATTTTTTTAGCCAATGCCGGAACAACCTGATCAGGAGTTGTCTTAAGTGCGATAGCCTGGGTATTACGTGTTTTTATGAGGAGATCACAGACGTTCCATCCAGAGTACCCCTTGATAGATTCGAAGAGGAGAGGCCGATCACTTTGGGAAACGAGGTCACCCAGCTGCGTCTTCGGGTCAACTTCCTTTTTTACCTTTACGATTTCTTTCTTGATCTCTTTAAGATAGGTCCTGAGTGAACTTGGCATAATTCCTCCAGAGTAATAAGAGCATCTAGTATGATTTTTAGACTTTCGCTTATAGCCGGGAGATTAGAAATTGTCAAGTAAAAATATAACCTTATGTTGTGCTTAGTAGACTAATTAATTGCTAGTCCCGATCATCAAATGTAGGGGTAGGGAAAACTTTATAGCACAGTTTATGAAGGCTGCGCAATACGGTTAATACCCTAATTTTTAAAAAAAATACCCTGAGTTAATAGGGGTCAGCCCTCGAAAATAGAAAATAGTCTAAATTCTACTTTCGAGGGCTGACCCCTCAGGAATGTTGCACTTGCTGTAAAGGTTAATCCAGCTCAAGCAGCGGTTTGCATGCCTTGGTGGTAGGCTCCAGGATTTCGGTCATGGGCTGTGACATTTTTGCCAGTTTTGGTAAGATCTGCGGGCGTTCCTCTTGAATGGTCGGGATGATGGACTGTATGGTCTGACCGAGGTATTTAATGACCGCATAGGGGTTCCAGCACGGTGGCATGGGGTCTTTTATGAGACTGAAGATGTAGTTGATGTCCTCTTCTGTATCAATTACATAGGGCATGGCAAAGTTCATCAGGTAGTCTTCATGGCGGTGACCTTCTAAATAGACCCTTTTCCACCAGTCAAGGTAGTGGGAAATGCCCTGGGATGCTATGCCGACCTTGTCCTCTTTTACGGCTGCGGCTATGGCATTCCCTGCCTTCCATCCGCTGATCATGGCGCCGGAATTTTCCAATTCCTGAGATGATCCCGTGTCACCGGCAAGCAGGACACGATCCTTGTAGGGTGTAATAACGGGTGTGTAGATGTACTGTGAAAATGCCAGCTGTTTTACCCATTCAGAACTTTTGAACCACTCGGCAAAAAAGGGATTTTCACGCATGAAGTAGTTAACAACGTCATCAAGGTTTACCCGGGGATCAAGGGAGATGAATGCAATGGTGGACTGATCATCGTAGACCCGTGGTATCATGAACATATAACCGGGGGCGACTGGCTTATAGGTAAAACTTGAGACCATGAGATCCGGTGCTGGCGCTTTCACATTGCTCAAATAGCCGCCCTTGGTTAAGAGGTAGCTGTAAAAAGATCTGTCTTTATTGAACCCAAGGATGCGGGCGATCCGGGAGTTTGCTCCGTCAGCTGCTATGAGGTAGGAACCTTCAAATGTTTTGCCACTGCCACTTGCCGTAACCCCTTGAGGTGTGGTGGATACCTCGTTTATATTTATACCGGGAAAAATGTCTACGCCCGCTTCTTCTGCTTCTTGCAGCATGCATTTAAAGAGTATTTCCTTATCAAAGGCAAGGCCGATAGCACCATCATCTCCCTTTTTTCGGGTTTCTTCCGGTATACCGAAAGGAATGCATGAGCCGTTGGGTGAAAAGAGATGCCAGGCATGGCAATTTTTGACCGGGCCGTCATAGGCAAAGGAAAAGCCGTTTTTGGAAAAGCCCATTTTTTTCCCTCTGCGGTTGTAATAGACGAGATCATCAAAATAGTAGTCATTTAATGAAACAAGAGTTTGACCACAGAGTCTGTCGAGGTGGGTCACGTCGGATTTACGCTCTACAAGGGCGACCTCCAGTCCGGCATCACCTGCAGCCTTAGCGGCAAGCAACCCCGCCGGTCCTGCACCTACTACGATAAGATCATACTTTTTCATCTTTGCCTCCTCGTTATTAATAGTAATACAGTTGAGTGTTAACAGCAACAAATAGGGGTTAGAGTTCAAGGGCAAGGGTAAAGAGCATAGCGGATGGCGCAAAGAGTTAAGCGCAAAATCTTACCTCCTGTCGTCTGACTCCTGTCTTCTATTTTAGTCATTGCTGATTGTCTTGTGTCTCCTGACTGCTATACGAATAAGTTGCTAAAGAACCAACGTCCCCTTCTTTGCGATGACTCCTGTTTTTTTACTTTAGGCAGTATTAGGTAATGTAGCTCAATTTAGGCGTATTAATCTTGCCTTCAGTCGCCTGCTATTTTTGTTCAACCAATATAACCAATTGAACAAATGCAACGAATGTAACTCATGCTGCTCAGTTTAATGCTGACTTATGTCTTCTTTTCACTCGAATCTACAAACCGATACATTCCAAGGCCCTGTTATTTTGGTCTTTCAATGGGTTCCATTCCCTGTGACTCCCGCATGGTGTTAACTGCCGTGTAAAGCTCATCGGGAAGTGCCCGCATTTCTTCTTCTGTGTAAACCTGCCTGCCTGGAGCGCACAGCCCCTTGGGATCAAAAACACGGCGTATTTTTCTGAAAAAAATCTGGGAATGTGGTCCCACCTCCGGATAAAAAGAAACGAGGGGTTCAACAGTTGAGAGGGCCATCAGGGTATTGCCAACTTTTTCTTTAATGAGACGGGTCATCCCGTAGAGACCGGAAGCAACAGCCTTTTGAATCTCCTCGGGTTTAGTAGGATCGGGGTAGTTATCTGTTTCAGTAAAACAGAAACGGCCCCGGTCAATAGCATAGATGAAGGGTGTGTCTTTACTTCCGCCACGATCAGTGATGTGTGTTTCACCAACAGTGTTGAGACAATCAGTCCAGAATTTTTGATGCTGAAGGGACATTTCAAAAGGACCCACGGGCAGCCATGCATTGGCGTACATTCTCCTGTTCATGCGAAATCCACTCACATGGCGTACCCAGTCAAGATTCCAGGGGGCAAGGGTCTTTAAAATGTCGGGTTTATGGTTTTCCGAGAGGATAGTCCCCCCTGTTTCCTCTGCGATTTGTCTCACCACCTTTTCTTCATAAGCGATCTGTTTAGGTGAGGTGATCCCTGCTATAATCACATAGCAGTTAAAGGGGGGGAAATAGCCTTCTTCGGTGCGCTGGTTAGTCATCTCCTGGGTTTGTGAGCAGTAATAGGCTGAATAGACACCCGTTGCGTTGAGGCCTATGGCAACTCCTGAATGGGAGATCTCGTGAAGTGCCTTGATTTCAGATGCCATGTCAGGGAATTCAATCCAGATCAGTTTGTGGTTATCGGGTGGGGGAGGGCTATCGTAATGAGGCTCGTGCACGTCAGGAAGGGAAGGGCGTCCTGAGGGAACTTCCGGCAGGTGATCCCCACCAACCCAGGTATGAAGCTTGACGGTAATTTCAGTGACGATACCGTTGCTTCCTGCACCACCTCTCATAAGACCGAGCAGATCGGGGCCGGGCCCATATTCCCAAAAATCGCCTGCGTGAGGAAGACAACGGGACCCTACTTCCAGGAGTTCCCCATCCGGCAGGACCATCAGTACGCTTATAAGATTCCGGTTGAGCTGACCATATTTAAGGTCGGTTTGCCAGAGGCCTGCAAAGGAAAATTGTGAGGAGAGCTTGCAGAGTGAGGTGGCCAGAGGAGCACCTCCATTCCAGAGCCCTTTCTGCATGGCCTCTGCCTGGAGTTGTGCATAATCAACATAGGCCTGAAGTGTGGCAGTCATGTTTTCTTCGTCAACGTTCAGCACCTTATTCATGCGTGACATGTGTATGCAGAGGGTAGGGGCTGGACTGGTCACGCTGCAAAAAACCTGACCATTGGTAAAAGGAAGATAGGGAACACCATAGCGATTACAGATGACAACAATTTCCTGTACTTCTTCGGTGGTTACCGGAAGAATAATGCAGGCCGGGATTGCATGGGGATCCTTTGCATACTTTCTGAGGAAGCTTTGTCCATCAATGGAGAACTTGCTGTAGGTCTCTATAACCGATCGCTGCTGTGAAATCCAGCGTTCACCTACCACTGCTTTCAGGGCCTCGAACACCTCGGGCTTCAACCGGTTAGGAATGACTTTTTTCTTTTGTTTGTTGCTCATTACCACTCTCCATTTAAAGCACTGAGGGGGTTATTATTTCACATAAAGGTTACGCTGCCAGGCAAACAAGCTTGCAGGCAGGCCACACTATAGTAATCTCACAGGGCCTGTGCGACAAGCTCTGTTAGATCATAGAGCTTGAGCGGACTGTTTGCCTGGTTGAGGGCATCAGTGATATTTTGTTCGCAAAAGGGACAGCAGGTAACAATACCTTCAGCACCGGTTTTCATGGCCTCTCCGACTCTCTTTTTTCCTGTTTCAACGGCAAAATCGATAAAGGCAGTTCGTGCACCACCCCCACCGCCACAGCACCAGGATTGATCTTT